>CBFQYI010000391.1:0-4645 GCA_965720825.1 uncultured Chryseobacterium sp.
GGTTGGCAACTATACCGGCACCGGAGTTCCTACATTAGGCGGAAGTTTTACAAGCCCTATTATCAATGGTTACACCTATACTTTTACACAAAGAGCCCTAAACCAACCAGAAGACAAATATGATTTCTATTATGAAATTGATGTTTTGAATAGTTCTATGCAGTTCAAAACCCAAACGGCAGACATCATTCCTTGGTTCAGTCAGGCAGGGAAAGGAAAACAAACCATGTGGAAAATCCCTATCGACATCAATACGGGTTATCAGAAAACATGGAATAAGCTGGCTGAAGAAGGTTATATAAAAGTTACCATTAAAAAAAGCCCCAGCGGAAAATACCCTAACTTAGTAGGCACAGTTATTCAGCCATAAATCAACCCAGATGTATTCAATTTCAGAAAAAATAAACATTACCGGAAAAGCTGTTGTTGAAAAAAGTACCTTCATCAATGATGAGGCTGTTCCTTCAGCGATAACTACTTTCACCTGCAGTCATTGCGGAAACAAAAATACTATTGCAATAACACCCTACGAATCAGGATTTCCTATACTACAACTGTACCATGAAGATAAAGTATTATCCAAAGATGAATTGTTAAAGCATAAAATTGCCAATGGAACCTCTCAAAGAATGTTTCATTTCGGAGAATTAACGGTTAACGATTTACCTACTTTATATTTTGGCACCGTTTGTACTTCCTGTCATTCAAAATACATAAGCATTTTCAGCTATGGGGAAAAACAGCCAGGATTGATGATATTGACCATCTCCGGAATCTGGAAATATGAGTAATTGAAATCCTATCTATATCCTATTAAAAGTCCACAAGTTTCAGATTGTGGACTTTTTTCTTACTTTAGCGAAGAAATTAATAACATTATCAATAACCAGGAAAACACGTTAATTCATGAAAAAGATTACTTTACTTCTTTTCATGCTGTTCTTTAAGTCAGCATATTCACAAAAAACACTTGCCCAATATCCTGACGGCCAGTTTCCTTACCAGGGAGGTTCCATCCAATTATTCTCAGATATGCAGAACTATTTCCTGAAAAACGGCTTAAAACCATGTGATCAAAATGAGATGTATTTTGTAAGCCTAAAGATTGATGAGAATGGTAAACCTGCTTTAGTAAAGAAAAAGAGCGATGATCCTATTATAGAAAAGAACAAATGTGCTTTTACTCTTGCTGTCAAATCTTTAGGGAGCTTAAAAAACTGGCAGCCTGCAGAGCAAAACGGACAGAAAGTTGCGGCTTATTTCGATTTTCTATTTCAACCCAAGGATTTTTTTGAAAATTACAAACCCAATTACGATATTGCTAAATCATATCAGTCTGCTGCCATGCCTGGTGGAATGAAAGCATTTAGAAAAGAGGTTCTTGAAAACTTAAGTAATTATTTGGATTGGGAATCTTACAATCCAAAAGGAACATTTCTTATATCTTTTGCAATAGATGAAAATGGAGAGATCACCAATGTAGATATTGAACCCAAAGTAGAAAACAATAAAATTCTTCTTGAGGATGTAAAATTTGCTCTGAAAAAAATAAAAGGAAAGTGGAGTCCTGCAAAAACGAATGGAACACCAGTAAAATCATGGTTTAGAATGCCTATTAACTTTAAATCGAAGGAGTAAAATAAAAACATTGGATAACCTGCACTTTTGGGTCTCATATTTTACTCCTGTACATTTCACATTTTACAAATCCTTTTCTATCTTTGTGGGAAATAAAAAAATTCATGGATAAAATTGATAGTCTGAACCAAGTAGCAGAATTCCATACTACTTTCAAAGCCCCTATTTTAAATACCCCACAAATTCCTTCTCCGGAAAGATGCAATCTGAGAGTAGAACTTTTACAGGAAGAATTAAACGAACTGAAACAGGCGATTGCAGATAACAATATTGTAGAAATTGCAGATGCATTGTGTGATCTTCAGTATGTTTTGAGTGGTGCGGTACTGGAATTCGGACTTGGCAACAAATTTGTAGAGCTATTCAACGAAGTTCAGCGCTCCAATATGTCGAAGGCATGTGATAATGAAGAACAGGCGAAGGAAACAGTTGAATTTTACAAAGCGAAGGAAGTAGAATCTTTTTATGAAAAATCTGGAGAAAAATTCAATGTTTACAGACAAGCAGATCATAAAGTATTGAAAAATAAATACTACTCTCCTGCTGATTTAAAATCAATTATCGAAAAATAAAATATGAAAAAATTTATTACCAATATTGTTGCCTTTTCAAGTTTGTTTTTAGCTGCACAACAACTTACTGCACAAAAAGTAGTAGTAAACCGTGAAGTGGAAACTACGAAAGACGGCAAAATGCTTTTGGGAAACCAGTTGAAAGAGCAGTTTTTAAAAGCTCCTTATGCAGATTGGTATGTAAAAGAACATGATGAATATGCTCTTGACCAAAAAGCAGTCAGTGAATTGAAAAAAGAGAAAATCGGTACTTATGATATTATTGTTTTCATGGGAACCTGGTGTGAAGACAGCCACAGAGATTTTCCAAGACTGATGAAAATATTGGAAGCCGTAAGTTATCCGGAAAATAAATTGAATATTATTGCTGTTAACCGTAAGAAAGAATCTCCTACCGGAGACGAAAGTCTTTACAATCTTCAGAAAGTTCCTACCATTATCCTGAAAAGATATGGAAAAGAAGTAGGTAGAATTATAGAAATGCCTACAACAGGATATATTGAAAGGGATTTGGTTGAAATTCTTAAAAAGAACGATTCATCTGTCATCAAAGAAATTTTTAAATAGATTTTGAGAAATTATAGAACAATATTATCCTTTGCAGCCGGTGCCGGTGCGATGGTGCTGCTGTTTTTTGGTCTGAAATCCTGTCTGAACCTTGGAAATAAAACTGAAAAATCGGATTATTATATCCTGACCAATCAGATTTCCAAGATGAATAAGATGGTGGTTATGGAGCAGAATACTTCCAGTATGCAGAAAACCAAAATGGGCTATGAAGTTTTTGGGAAGGAAATTTCCAGCAACAGCATTATTACGTATACCAAGACCAATGCGCAGGTTTCTTATGATCTTAATAAAATGAAGATCGAGGTAGATACCATCAACAAAAAGCTTATTATTACAGAGCTTCCTGATGCTGAGATCAGAATTACTCCAAGTGTTGAAATCCAATCTCTGGATGATTCTTTTATTAACAGGATCTCAGAAAAAGACATTAAAAATGTTACCGCTAAAGCAAAAGAAACCGCAGAAAAATCAATTGATCAGAATCAGTTGAGAACTGAAGGCCGTAAGCAGCTGATGGAAAACCTTAATAATGTTTTTGTTCTGGCGAAGGCTTTGAATTATGAAATAGAAGACAAGACCGGAAAAATTGGTATTCTGGGACTTTAGGAAAAATATTTCTGTTTGGCAAACCCTTTGAATGATACTATCCATATTGTTGACATTTAAAAATCAAAGTCATGGATAAAAAAGGAAAAACCAATAAGAAAGAATCTGCCAATACCGCAGAAACCCAAAAGCAAAATCAGGATTTCCAGAATATTCCTGCAGCATCCAAAAAGACCAATCCACCTGATATTGATAAAGAAGATATTCAGAAATCTTCTAAAAACCAATCAGGAAAAACGGATAATACAAAGGAATAAAAAGAGCTGTTAAGGCTTATTGATCACTAAAAAAAACGAAAAGTTCCGTCTCATACGAGGCGGAACTTTTCTTTCTAACTATCTAACTGAACTTTTGTTTCTATACAATGGTTGATTTTCCGATCTTGATATTTTCAAAATTGTAATAGGACTTCTCGGAATATCTGATATGATCTGCAATAAAGCTTCCCACCTCACTTGTTGAGTAATATTGTTTGGTATTAAGATCAATCGTGACATATTTGTTTTCAATAGCATGTTCTACAGATTGTCTTAATTTATCTGCTGCAGCCTTTAAATCAAGATGATCCAACATCATAGCAACGCTCAAAATAGAAGCAATAGGATTAGCAATTCCTTTTCCTTTCGCTTGTGGGTAAGATCCATGAATAGGTTCAAACAAAGCATTCTTCTCTCCTACTGAAGCTGATGGCAGCAATCCGATAGAACCCCCGATCACACTTGCTTCATCCGAAATAATATCGCCAAACATATTTTCCGTTACAATAACATCAAAATGTTTAGGATTAAGAATCAGCTGCATAGCCGCATTGTCTACAAACATGTAATCAAGCTGTACATCCGGATATTCAGGAGCTATTTCCTGACAGGTCTTTCTCCACAATCTTGAAGTATCCAGAACATTGGCTTTATCAATAAGGGTAAGTTTTTTCTTTCTTTTCTGAGCTTCCTGGAATGCCATATGCGCAATCGGAATAATATCTTCACGGCTGTATTTGCAGACATCGTAGGCATAAGCTCCTTCCGGATCTGTAAATTTTTCACCAAAATAAATCCCGCTTACCAATTCTCTGAAAATCTGGATATCCGCTCCTTCAATGATTTCTCTTTTTAAAGGACTTTTATCAATCAGAGATGCATACGTTTTCAAAGGACGGATATTGGCAAACAACCCCAACTCCTTACGAAGTTTCAATAATCCCTGCTCCGGTCTTACCTTCGCTTCCGGATTATTATCAAAAACCGGATCACCAATAGCTC
>CBFQYI010000392.1:0-4642 GCA_965720825.1 uncultured Chryseobacterium sp.
AAGATAATGAAAAACTGAAGAAACCAGGTAGAGATATCAGTGATATTATTGACGAGTTAGCGTATGCTGATGAGAGCGAAAATATCATGAAAATCAGAAAGTTTTTAGATGATATGTATATCCTGTCTCAGGAATAATTAAACATCTGAAAGTGGTTTGAAAATTAAACATTTTAATAAATAATAGAGAAGCAAAAGAATGAATTTGGATAGTATAAAAGCCCTTTTAATCGGCACTGCAATAGCTTTTTCAGGAGGATTACTGAGGGTACTGGTCTCCATACAAAATAAAGAGAAAAAACAACCATGGGAACATTTTATCACATTGGTAATCGTAGTCATCGTAGGCTTTACGATGAGTTATTTAATGAACAGAGCTGAGCTGCATGACAAATGGTATTCAACAGGGATATTATTTGTGCTTGGCTACGGTTATGATAAATTCCTGAAAATGATCACTACAAACCTCACAAACTGGATTGATAAAGCAGTGAATCTTTTTATTGAAAACCGATATGGAGTGAAGACAGACAGACAGTTTGATGAGGAAGAAGAAAAGAAAGATGATATGAAATAATAAAAGATTCTCAAAAAGTCTTTACCGTAATGAAAGAATCAATCACTTTAACGGAGATATTCTCCCGGAAAAGAGTGGATTTAAAACTTTAAAAACCTGAAAATTTAAAAGCAAGAGAACAAACAAAGAAATGGTTCAGTGTTGCCTGTTTCTCAAAGTCAAATACCATTTCTATTTACTTACATTCTTAAAGAATCTACTTCCAAAGTATGATTTTTTCCAACCCGGCAGGCATCCTATAAGGCACAATATTTTAGTTGTGCCTATAGGTCTTTTAAAATAATATGAAATTAAAAAACTAAGTCAATGAAAGCAGCAAAACCTGTAGAAAAAGACAATAAGGCCCATAAAAACCAGAGCAAAAAGCAAAAGCCGAAAGATCCGGTAGTTGTACCTCTGTCTGAGGTAGATGTGGCCAGTATACAAACACAAAAATCTGGAAATAGAGGCATTACTGCCGGCTCAGCAAGTCCCAATGACAGCCTGCTTAACCTCAATGGTACCATTACAGCCGTTCATAGTTCACGAGACATTTATGGCCAGGGATCAGAAAAAAAATATGGAAAACTCCAGGAGAGTCTGGCGAAAACCGGAGACATCAACCATCCTGACACCAGGAAAATTGAAAAAGGCTATATGTCTACTTTGAATGACAATCAAGTACAAGATTATCATAAACTCAAATCTGGAACCTATCTGCCAAAAACAGTACAGGAACAAGCTGTTGTTTATCAGGAAAGTAAGAGCAATCAGGAAGCGAAAGCAGATACAAAGACGGCAGGAAAAGCAGTTTCCAGGAAACCGGAAGTTGCTGCTGTAGAAAAAACTCAGTCAGTTACTGCAGATAAAGCGGTAGAGGCTGATGTTGAAACTAAAACGTCTGCAAATGCCACAGAAAATCCTGGATTTATAGAATTAAGCGGAAAGATCAGTACCACAGCTAAGTTACAAAAACAACACGAACCATCAGGCAAAGCGACAAATGATGCACAAGCTGCAGCACCATCACCTTCCAACGAACGTCAGAGTATGGCGCAAGCCAGGCAGGTGAACACCATGGATGAACAAAAACCAGGACTGTTCAAGAAAGAAGATTTTAAAGCTTTGCTGAGTGAAAAAATACATAACATCAAGCTTCCTAAAAATGAAGAGCAGGCAGATGAGTTTGAGAAACACAACAATATACAGGAAGTCAATCAAAAAGCAGTAGGCGATGTTAAAAAAGAAAAGAATCTGGCATCTAATGATATTGCTTCTGCAACAGCTGCACAACCTAATACTTCTGCACAGCCTGTTCGTGCCGTTGCAAAAATGCCAACACAAAATGTAGGTAATGCTCCGGGAACACCTAATGTAGCGAAAGCAATGCCGGTGAAAAGAAATACAGCAAGCGTAGAACAGCCTATTAAGGAGCAAACAGCAAGCATCGATAGTGAAATGAAAGCAAATGGAGTCACTGATACAATGCTGGCAAAATCTAATGAGCCTACATTTACAGATGCTTTGGCACAAAAGAATAAAGCCAAAACCCAAAGCGCTGCAGCAACTCAACAGTTCAGAACCAACGAAAATAAAGAGCTGTCTAAAACCCGTAATGAAGCCCAAACACAAGCGGCACATCACATTAGTGGCATGCATGGTGCAAGAAAAGGCGGACTGGGCAATGTACATGGTGAACAAAAGCAAACCTCAGGCAAAGACAGCCAAAAACGAAAAGAAATTGCTGACCACATTAATGCTATTTACCTTACTTCCAAAACCGATGTCGATGGTATTTTAAATAACCTGGACAAGTCGGTGGCAGAAAAATTTGATAATGGCAGCAGAGAAGCTAAAAAAGCATTTGAAGCTCATGTCGATAAAGAAATGAAGGCTTATAAAAAGAAGCGTTATGGAGATGCCTATGCAAAATACGGAGCTTTAGTTGCAGCTGGGAAATGGTTATGGGACAAAGCTACAGGGCTGCCTAAAGAAGTCAATAAATTTTTTGACAGTGGTAAGGACTTATACATTAAAGTCATGGATAAATTTATTGACCAAATTGCAACCCATGTTACCACTCAGCTTAATGCAGCCAAAACCAGAACTGCTAAAGGTAAAAAAGAGGTACAGACTTATGTCAACAGCTTATCACCAAGTTTAAGAAAAATTGGAAAAGATGCTATTGCAGAGATCCAAAGCAAATTCAATGCATTGGAAGACAGTGTAAACAGTAAAAAGGATGCATTAATTGATGTATTGGCTAAAAAATACGCAGACAATATAACAAGTATTGATGCCAGAATTTCAGACTTAAAAACACAAAATAGCGGCTGGGTTAATCAGGCTCTTGAGGTACTTAAAACCAGCGTGTTTGCTATCATTATTGAAATTAAAAATACGCTTACCAATTTATTATCCGGGGTTATCAGCGCTATTCAGGCGATCATCATGGATCCGATAGGGTTTTTCAAAAATCTTATTGCCGGAGTTTCGCAAGGGTTTACCAATTTCGGGAACAACATCTGGACTCACCTTAAAACCGGTTTCTTCGGATGGCTGACCGGAGCAATGAAAGGAATTTCTATTACGATGCCGGAAGATGTATTCTCATTAAAAGGAATTTTCTCCATCACAACACAGGTGCTTGGTTTAACATGGAGTGGCATTAGAGCCATAGGTTCTAAAGTGATAGGAGAACCTGTAATGAAAGTTCTTGAAACAAGCTTTGAAATGGTACAGATCGTCCGTAAAGAAGGTGTTGCCGGACTTTGGGAGCATTTGAAAGATCAGTTTACAGACCTTAAAGCTACGGTAATGGATGCTATTATGGATATTATCCAGACACAGGTAATCCAGGCAGGTATTAAATGGGTGATGGGATTATTGACTCCCGTAGGAGCATTTATAAAAGCGGCAATGGCGATTATAGATGTTGTGAAATTCTTCATCCAGCGTGCAGCGCAAATCATGGAACTGGTAAAAGCCTTTACCGATAGTATAAAAGCAATTGCCAGCGGAAATGTAGGTGCCGTAGCCAAATCAATAGAAAATGCATTAGGCAGAGCTGTTCCTGTACTGATCGGTTTCTTAGCTTCATTGCTGGGAATTGGAGGCTTAGCAGATAAAGTTGTTGGGGTAATACGTAAAATACGTGAGCGTATTGTGAAGGCTATTACTAAGTTCTGGACTTTTGTGAAAATAAAAGGTGGTAAACTACTAAACAAATTAGGTATTGGTAAGAAAGGAAAAGATGACGGAAAGGAAAAGAAAAGAATGACCAAAAATGATAAAAAACTTGAAGACAGTGAGGTTGGAGAAACCATTTATTTTTCTGCTGAAGGAGAGAATCATAAACTTTGGATTAGTACAAAAGGAAATAATGTTGAAGTGATGGTAGCGAGTACGCCTATGAGTGTAGGTGACAGACTAAAAAAATGGGAGGATGAGCTTCATAATTTACCAAAAGAAGAACAAGTAAAAGCTAAAACTCTATTGTCTCAGGCTAAAGGTCAATATTTTGAAACCCATAAAGGTGCAAAAGAAACAGATAAAGCATTGGATAAAGCTAAAATACAAGGCGCATCAAGCGATGAAATTAAAAGAGCAGAAAAATTAGATAATAATGTAGAGAATAAAGAAGAGCAACTTTCTAATACGCTACAGCAATTATTTAATATATTTGGAGAAGGCAATGCACTGAATTATAGTATACAAAAAGTTGCTTTTATCAAAAACGAAGAGTTCGTGAAAAATGAAGAGGCAAACTTAAAAGAAGGCAAATATCCGGAAAGAGTAAGAGAACAAATGCTAGAGTTTATTAAGCATATACCAGGGTTAAGAAAAGGTGGAAATACTAAATTAAGAAGAGAGATGGTATCTAGTGAGTCAACAGCAATTCGTAAATGGGAGATCGCACAAGGAGCAATATATTCTCCATTTGTAGAAGAATACCATGAGGCATTACAAGAGATGCGAAAAGAGCTAGATGGACAAGAATATATTATAACTACAGAAACAGGTGGGTCCTTTTTGGGAGATGCTGTAACTAAAGGTACATCTATCAAAAATGAAAAAATAGAAAAAA
>CBFQYI010000393.1:0-4625 GCA_965720825.1 uncultured Chryseobacterium sp.
CTATGGAAAAGCCCAGTTTGGCTTTTGGAAGTTCCTTATAAATCGATGTATTGGAAATGGTTTCATCAGAATTATATCCAAACGGCCACCAATAGTTGTTGTTTTCCGGCAATTTATCACCCAATCCGTCAGCAGAGTTGGCTACGGGAGCCATTTTCAGTTCTCTGTTTTCAACGTCATTTAAAAAACTTTTGATCTCAACTACTTTTGCCTGATTGGCTATAAGTTCATCACCTGTTTTGTAGATTCGTTTTTTGCCATTAGCATCTTTATTTCCATCCAGCAATGTACCGGCCGGAATCTTTTCCTGAATCGCTTTTTTGGCGAGTTCAAAAATCACATAGACTTTGTCTGATTTGGCATCATTTTTCTCAATTTGAAGAATTTCATTATAATAGAAATCCAGATGCCTTTTCGTCAGATTATTAAAGGCTTTTTTTGAGAAATCCAATAATTTTAAAAAGCAAACAAATAATGTCAGGTGAGGTGTCAGGCTGCTATCCTGTTCAAACTGGGACATAAGATCTGTAACCTGTTTTTTCATACTTTTATACTCAACGCTTTCTCTACGAGGGATTGCGTCGGCATCATCACCCAGGAAGAAGTTTCCCCACTTTCCTTTTGGTTTTGTATTATCATCTTTGTCAAAATAGTTTACACGTTGAGCAAAATTGTTTGCGAATAATAGCCAGTCAAACAAATCGAAATCGTGTAACTCAAGATTCCCAGGATCTAGTTCTGCTAAAAAGCGCTGCATTTGTGATTTTCCTTCACGATAATGTGAAAATGTATCTGTTTTTTTCATTTGTTTATATTTATCTTTCTATGGTCAGATGCAATACTTATTGTAGTGTTTGGTAGTATTCAAAATGGCTACAGACATCCCGTAATTCATTATATTTCGGTAGCTTCTCCTTTGTAAAAAGGGAAAACCATATTGCTTCTTGTATTAGTATTTCTTACTTCGTAGTCAACCTGTATTAAAACTTCACCCTGAAGTTCTTCCTGAGTATCAATTTCAATACTTAGAATATTGATTCTGGGCTCATGATATAAAATAGCACGCTCCACGATTCCTTTCATTTGAGTAATCAGCGTTAAGTCCAGAGGTTTAAAGAGCATTTCCTGCAGGTCGCACCCATAGCTAGGGAACATGACACGTTCACCAGGGCGTGTTGACAATAAAATCTTAAGGCTGTTGTTGATGTCTTCTACATCAGTGGTCATGGCCAGTTTTCCTTCAGTCTTATTAAACTCAGGCGGAAAACTCCAGCCTGTTCCTAAAAAATCTGTATTTATTTTCATACGTTATTTGTTATATTGAATGTTCACATCCTGCATCTGTAGCATAGAGTTTTTGGTTATTCTAACCGTTTTATTATTGATGTTTTACATTTTTATTTCTAATCAGATTCTATGTATACGGGAGCTTATGATCGTATTAAAGCTGCCTTTCATATTATCCGCCTATTAAAACAGTAGCATCACCTGCGGTTATTACCCCTCCATGAGCGGTAGAATCTCCCATTCTTGCGGCAGGTTTCCCACCTATCAAAACACTTGAAGATCCTGACGCAATGGTGTCCGGTGGCCCTGTACATACTGCTTTATCTCCTTGCCTTGCTGCAGGCATTCCGCCGATAAGGACCGTGGGTTCTCCTGCCGGAATGATAGGACCTCCTACATGGGGAACTGTTCCCGTTACCATAGGACAGGTATGCATATCTGTAATTCTTGCTGCCGGTTTCATGATTATTAATTAATTTTAACTTGAGATCCTTTTACTACGGTTACTGCTCCTGATTTAAGCTCTGAACCAGAACTTCCTTCTGCTTTGAACTGAGCACTTGCTTTTACATTGATGTTCGTTCCTTCCATATTGATATCACCCTTTGCTTTGATCTTAATGTCTTTCCCGCTTTCCATACTAATACCATCTTTGTTAAGGGTAAGAATATTAGAGTGTTCATCTTCGATTTTAATAACATCTGCATCTTCATCTACGATCACTTTTTTGCCTTTTGGAGTCTCAAGCGTATAGGAAATTTTGTCGTCATTAAAGATCATTTTCATTTCGCTTCGGGTCACAAATCCTTTTTCATGGTTATCATCAGAAGCTACAATGGGAGCCGGTTTTGCACTACTGTTCAGCATTCCAAGTACCACGGCATCATTGGGATCGTCATTAATGAATCCGATAATGACTTCGTCTCCGATTTCCGGTCTGAAGAATGATCCTCTGTTTTCTCCGGCATCAAGGGTGGCTATTCTTGCCCAAATCCCTTCTTCCTCGTTATTGATGATAGGAATCTGCACTAAAATTCTATCTTCTCCGTCCGGATCCGATTCCAACTGAGACACTACTCCTACATGTAATCCGCTTATGGCAGGAATAATTCCTGAACCTGGCATTTCACTTACATCATAGGTTTCTGAGAACCATGTTGGAGAAAGTCCGAACTGAGCGTCCACCAGCCAATTTCCTTCAGCAATTTCATGACGGACACCGGTTACGTATATTTTCCCGTTGAATCGGTTTCCTACTCCCTGAAGAGTCAATGAAACTCCCGGCTTTACAGATGGAATTCCCTGGAATTTTACTCTTCCTCTTGTTTTGGCTAATTGTTGGAAAGTTGCTTTGGCATCGCCCCATTCCTGCAGCTCCCCCTGAGTGAGATTTCCACCGTGTTTAAGCTGCAGGTCTTCGATTCCGAAAACATCTGCTAAATCACCTGATGAAAGATTTCCGTTGAGGTTTATGGCAGGATCCTGGGCTTCTACTTCAGTCAGTTCCTGATCGGTATAACTCCATGTTTTGACTGTAATTTTGTTGAACTGGTCTCTGGCATCAATTTCCCCGTCAAATTCATGTACAGATGATCCGTAAACCACTGTTTCTACAGCTTCACCACTAAAATCAGGTTTAGCGATTTTGATGGTTCCGTCTTCAACGGAGCAAAGTTTACCGTTGGCCTGTGCTCTGGTGAGCATAAAATCCCAATCTGAAGCCTGATACTGAACCAATTCCTTATGTGAATTGGAAGTTGACTCAACATCGGCAGTAAGCCCGTTATTGCCAACCAATTCTTCAATAACATCACTGTCTGTGCTTTCGTAGAAATATTTGCTTTTTCTTCCTAAGGTCATTTTTACAGCCTTATCTCTGCATTCTACAATCAGGTAAGAAGAGCCATTTCTGATTTTGATATTGTGCTTTACGACAACTCCTTTAAAAATGGTTTCCTCTTCAGAATGATATCCAGCGGTGATCTCAATTTCTTTTCCGGGAATTAACAGATCTTCATTACTGAGCTTGAAATCCTGCTCCGGTACACTTCCGTCTAAAATAACAATGCGGGCATAAGGAATTCTGTTGAATTCTTTTTCGACAATAATATTTTTTACTCCGTACTTTCCTGGCAGTTCTGTGCCTCCAGACATGACCTTATAGGTTATTAAATCCGGGGTTTTTGCTGTTTGTATGTATCCGCTATTATTCATGTTATGAAACTTTTTCTAATGGCGGAAAGAATAATTCCTGCCCTGGTTTTAGCTGTCTGAAATTGACAAGATTATTTACTTTAGCTACCTCCAGATAGTATTTTGAATCTCCGTAAATTCTTTCGGTCATTAAGGGAAGTGTATCTCCTGCTTGTACCGTTCTTTTGTGTGTAACATCCGGGGATTCATTTTTTTTCTCTGCAGCTTCCAGCTTAGGGCTGATAGATTCGCTAAATTTTGCTTTTCCTATAGCTCTCAAAGGCTGTCCTTCATTGTCAAACAACTTATATTCTACAGTAAATTCTGCCAATACTCCTTTAAATTCAAAGTCCCCCCAATTAAGAATAACGTTATAGGGTTTATGTATAGGACCGGAAACCTGGCCTGTCGCCTTATAAAAAGCATCAACCTGATCTTTTACTGAGGTCTTTTTAAAAGCTTTCCCTTTAATTTTATTGATCAGTTTAATACCTGAATTTGCTTCTGTAACTCCTGTTCCATCAAATAGAAATTCTAATTGTAAATCAGTGGAGGGCGATGCTACATATTTTGCATCAGTTTTAGCAGCTCCCGGCAATAACGGGGTTTCAAATTCCGTTTTATAGGTTACAGAATACCCCGTAGGGTTGATAAAAGCTTTAAAAGCACCGCTCTGAATTCTTTTATCATAATCAGAATTTTCGTAGGTTCCGATTGTCAGTTTTTGAATTGCTCCTCTCATTATCTTTCTTTTTTACGGTGTTCTATCTTTGCTGCCTGTTCTACACTTTCGCTGATCGCACGCATAAGTTGTGCTTCATCTACCGATGTGGCAGTCGTTGTTGCTTCTGCTTTTTCGTCCACATTTATTTTAATGTGAAGCTCTTTTATTTCTAATGGCATTTCGTTTGTTTTTTAATGATCATTAATATTCAAAACACTAATAACCAATGATTTAACGTGTTTATTTAAAAAAATCCAAGCACATGAAGGGTGTGTTCAGTCTCTGTTATAGACCAATCTGTTGTTTTTTATGAAAAAAGATTTGGGTAAAATTTATCTTTAAACTAACACACGTTCAAGTGCTTAGATTTGTTTTAGAAATTACAAGCCTAAGCTTGCTAACGATGAGGGTATTGTGAAAT
>CBFQYI010000394.1:0-4592 GCA_965720825.1 uncultured Chryseobacterium sp.
TTCTTCCGGCTTATGATGCTCTTGCAGAAGATGAAGTTTCAGTAGAAGACTCTTATGCAAAAGTAGATAATGATTTTAAATATCACCTGCAGCAGATTGCTAACGGAAACAGTTTCAATATGCATTACAATTATCTGTTGAAAACGTATCTGTGTAACAATGAAAATACAGTGGTAAAAGTAAACGACAGTAAAGTCAATAACTTCTACATGTATTGTGCAGGTCTTCAGTTTGACAAAAATACGGTAATCCAGACAGTAAAAGTAAACCTGGATGATACGCAGAACTGTGTAACTAAAGTAGATATTAATCAAAGCAAATAATTTCGTCCGGTCTTACGGATGTGCCAATCATAAAAAGATTAAATAGGATGAAAAATAAATTTCCTCTAGCAGCATATTATATAGGGTTATCAGTATTATTGACGAGTTGCCAGGTAAAACTGCCGTCAAAGAAAACCCCGGAGCCTTCACAGTATGGGCAGGTGGATGCTTCCCCTGTCGTTAACGGATATCCAAAAAAGTCAGTTCCATGGATTGTTATTTCAGACCGATCCAGAAATACGGCTTATTTGGATAAAGATGATGAGAAGTCTTACAAAGAAGTAAAATTCCTTGAACCTTTAATGGTTTTAAAACATAGAGACGGAATGGTAAAAGTAGCGGAATATGTTCCGGATGCTTTAATGAAAAAAGTTTCATCGAAATCAGTCAAAACATACGGCTGGATTCAGGAATCTGACCTCCTTCTTTGGAATAATGCCTTAAAAAGCGAAAAAACAGGTTATCCTGTAAGAGTTGCAGTAGTCCCTAATAACAGCGAAGTCATCAGAAATGCTGAAAGATACTACAAAAATGACTCTATTATGGTGTTTAATTCACCAAGTCTTATTGAAACAGCCAACGTGAAAATTCCTAACGGACAAATTGTATATGTTTACAAAATGGCTGAAAATAACAAACGTTTTCTGGTAGGTAAAAAACCGTCTGTTGATATGGACAGTATCAACAAAGGACTTTACGGATGGGTAAGTTCCAATGTAATTTCCAGCTGGGGAGAACGTTCCGCTATCAAACTTAAAAATACAACAGGAATTAACGATACAGCATTGGGAATCCATGAAGGGCACCCAGGTGGATCTGCTTCAGATGCTGACAATAAAACCGCAGTTCTTCTTACTGACGTAAACAAGAGAACACCTCTTGAAAATATCTTCCCGGTAAATCTTCCTTTAGAAGAAACCCCAACTCCTGATTCAAAGACAAAATATTTCACCAATATTTTAGATTACAGCAAAAACTTTGTATCCAATGTATTAGGAGAACCTATCTATTTTGACCGTTACAGAGAAATCACGGAAAGAGATAAAAATATCAATATTGTTTTCGCATTAGATGTAAGTGCAGCGAATGCACCTTATGCCCCTATTGTAAAATCACTTTTACAGGATCTTCAGCTTAGATTTGAAAAACCATCTTATTTTAGTAATGTTAAATATGGAGTGGTTTTATATAAAAATAATCCTTGTGGAGAGAATATTTCTGTATCCAACTTAAGTACAGATTACAGCAAGATTTCCTCGTTTATTGATCAGAAAACAAATGAAATGAACTGCGCAAGCAATAATGGTTACCAGCCGGTAGGAGAGGCTCTTACAGCAGCAGGAAATCTTCTTTCAAATGTTTCTGATGAAACCAATATTGTAGTGACCGTAGGTACTTCTGCTAACCAGAGCGGAAATATGTACAGTGTAATCAGCTCATTAACGCAGGCTCAGGCAAGGTTAATTATGTTCCAGACCAGTGCAAGATCATCGGATACTTACAATGATTTTGTATTGATGGCGGAAAATGTGGTAACTAATACAGCTAAAAACATTGCTGAACTTAAAAAGCAGAAGATCATCAACCAATATGATGTGCTTACCAAAAACAATTTCAACCTTGTGGAAGGTGATGAGGGATTCTTCTCTTTAGCTTATCCTAAGCAGAGTATGTCTCAGGGATTCGTTATTTTCCCTAAAAAAGGAGACATTACCACTCCGGGATTCCTGAAAAAATCTGTTGACAGTCTTATTGCACAGGTTACTCTGGATAATCAGACTGTAGATAAATCTCTGAATGAATATTTCCATTCATCCGTAGGAGCAGGAAGAACAGATGTAGACTTGAAATATAAATATCTGTATCCGGGACTTACTAATCCGGTTTCTGCCGGAATTGCAGCACAGCTGATTAACTATGGAAGCCCATTCCTTGTGAAAGGATATATTCCAAAAGAACTGAAAGAGTTTACACCGGGAATAGAAAAGGGAATCCTTATTTCTGAATCTGAATATGATAACTTAAAAGCTTTCTATACCGAAGTTTACAGAAATACCCAGGCGGATCGTGCAGACTTTAATCAGGCAAGAGCCGTGAAAGAGTATGTAAAGCTGTTGAAGAAATATAATCCTACGATAAAATTCTTAGATAAAGGGGCACTTTATGAGCTGCCAATGTCTTACGCTATCGGAATGAGTACAGGATTTGATCTTACTGAAGAAGAGCTGATGGCTAAATATAAGCTGAAAGGTTGGAAAAAATCAAAAGTCGTTCCTAGTGAAACGGTAAAAAATTATTTCCAGCACTATAAAAACTTAGCAGACAGAATGCTTGCCAACAGAAACAATCCGGCTGTAAAGATTCAGCAGAACGGACAGACTTTCTACTGGCTTAATGAGTACTTTACTCCATCAAGAATTCCAACAGAACAACCGGAATACACAAAACATTAAGAAATTCATTTTATGATACCAAAAGCAGGAGTATATACTTCTGCTTTTTTTGTGCTGTAAAGTCAGGCAGCCTATATTAATTAATTTTAAACCTTAAACCTTAAACCTTAAACCTTAAACCTTAAACCTTAAACCTTAAACCTTGAATTTTTAAACCCTAAACGCTGTTTATTTCTCTTTTAAGTGTAAAAATATTTTTTATCTAAAAACAGAGAGATAATTTAAAATGCTGTATTGATGGATGTTATGGTGTGGTGTGTAAATCCATTGTCGTAGAATTACGACATCAAATCGTAGAACTACTACAAATTTTCAGATTTATGGGGAAAAGTTTTTTTTAGCGGAAAAGAGCCTCTATATTTGCTAACACAATCACCACATCACAAAATATTACTAACGATTAAATTTACTAATCATGGCTGAAAGAAATTCAAGAGGAATCTTAAAATTCAATAATGGAGAAGGGCAGAAGCTGTTAAAAATGAACTACAGCGTTTCCAGATCTACAGACGTTTCAGGACGTGTAGCATCAGACCCTTCTAACGCATTAATCAAGGTTACAGTAGAAGCTACTGAAAAGTCAGACATCCTTGAAAGCTTACTAAACGGTAAATATAAGCCAACAGTAGGAGAGATTACTTTCAACAAATCTCACGAGGAAGGAACATTGATTACTTTAAACTGGCAAAACGGATATGTTATCCAGCATCAGGTAGACTTTGATGCCATAGACAGCAACAGTATGCTGATCAGCTTTGTAATCAGTGCTGAGACGATTGACTACGGTACTTCTCAATACGCTGGGCTATGGCCATCCAGCTAAAATTGACACACATTATCAACATTCATAAGAAAAAAGACTGTCCCTATTTAAGACGGTCTTTTTTTGCCTGAATGAAAAAACTATACCTGAAAATTCCATTCTGTAACATATTTATATAGTGTCTGTTATATAATTTTGTTATCTTTAATACCAACACAAACACAAAGCATATGAAAACCGAATCAAAGACCAAAGGATCTTCCTTCCGTCCGTCACAAAACGCAGATGGAATATCTGAGAATCATCATGCAGGCATCAACCGGCTGGTTAAATTGTCACTGGTTATAGAGGGTAAAATTATTTCGTACTATAAACATTTCACCCTTAAGCAAAAAGCGAGTCACCATCATGAATTCTGCCTTACCCTTGCTCATGATGCATTGGGAGACAGACAGAGTTACACCCTTGAAGAAGCCAACAAATTTCTTGGAAAACGTCTTACAGCGGTCATTTCCTACAAAGATATTGAAAAGAGTCCGGAAAGAAATTTCGTTGGGATTATTACCAAAGTAGGATTCAGCCAGGAAAAAATGAGTCTGGGAAATATTGTACTTTCCGGATACAGTCCTACGATTTTGCTGGATGGCGCTCCGCATATTCAGAGCTTTGGCGGCAGCCAGCCCGTTAATATGGGAATCATTGCCAAAGAAGTAATTAAACAGGGAATAGATAAAGAGCGTTTTGATATCAGAGTAGATACCAATGATTATTCTCAAATCATCTACAGCAGCCAATATAACGAAACCCATTATAATTATCTGGCGAGAATGGCAGAAGCTTATGGCGAACAGTTCTATTACGATGGTGAAGTATTGCATTTTGGAAAACTTCCACCACAGAATAAGCCTATAAAACTGTTATACGGGAGTAATGCAGATAATATCCGGGTAGAATTAAAAGCTGTTCATACAAAACCTCAGTATTATGGCTATAACAGCAGTAAAAACGAAAAGCTTAATTCAGGGGAAACTCCGGTTGCCCATTTAGGTGATT
>CBFQYI010000395.1:0-4583 GCA_965720825.1 uncultured Chryseobacterium sp.
AATGTATAGAACAACCATAGAAAATTTTAATAAGGAGCTGACGAAAGTATAATATATCTATTTAGAATGATATGAAATCAAGAATAAAATCATCCTTATTTATATAGAAAGAGTCAAAATTATAAATATTAATCCCTCGTGAAGCTATTCACGAGGGATTATCTTTTAAGGTATGATCTCAATTCTAAATGTTTTAAATGTATCAGAAACCCTTTCTATTCTATTATTTTAAACTATCCAGAGGGATTGGAAATAATTTCCAGTTCATATAATCCGGATATTTTCTTTTCATAATTTCATAGTAAATATAATAGGGTTTAGACGGTTCCAACTTGTTTCAACAATACTTTTTAAGATAAGTTTTCCCTTTTTATAATATTTACAAGACAAATTCCTCCCTGATTTATAGCTAAGGATATTTATGCTTATATAGTCTTTTTGTTCCAGTATATTTAAACTATAAAATGTTTCGTCTTTCTTGTGTAATAATTTCTGTGCTTCTGAAAAAGCATAATTTGGAGTATTTTTAACATCTAAGTTATTTTTATCTCTATAAAATACTATTTTTTTAGGGAGTTCATTTCTAAAGGTTTCAATCGTATTATTTAAAAGTGTAGCACTATCCGTTTTTTCTTTTTGACATCCTGTCAATAAACTTACTAATAATAAAAAAATGGTCGTAATTTTCATATGTGTATTTATTTTAATTGGATAATATAATTACCAGCATTAAGGTGGCTAACAATAATACCGTAGGTTGATATTTCAAATAAATTGCCCATTTCATTGCCATTCGGATCATAGCCAGAAATATATAAAGTAGTTGGATTACTTTGTATTGCTGTTTTTCCATTCAAAAAATGAGTTACTTTAGCAGGGTTATTTCATCCGTCTCTTCTATCATATGTGTTGGTTACCAAAATATGGAGCCTATTTTTTATTTTTCTTTTGATTATATTTTGTTTTAAGTACTTTTCCCGCTGAAATCCACTCTTCATTATTAAGCTTTTCAATTTCAAGAATATCTTTTTCCGCTTCATCACTATTATCATTTGCGTAATTGGCTTTTGCGAGAATATAATAAGCATAGGATTTATTTTCATTTGAAATTTTAGAAATATCCAGCTTTTTAATCACCTTATCCCCGGAGTCTGTAAGGGCAAGATTAAATAATTTCCCCAATTCTGAAATTTCCTTGTAGTTTGTATTAGAGGTATTTTTTATACATTTATCAAAAAAGTTATTACTATGCTTTAAAAACTGGTTTCTAGCTTTATTTTTAGACTTTTGTAAAAGTATCTGATATGACGTTGCTATATTCAAAAGCTCTTCATCTGTAGGCTTCTTTTTATTCTTTAAATTTAGTTTTTCATATAAATCACCTGAACTTTCAGGAAATCCGGCAAACTCTATATTAGAGTCCTCAGCACTATCAAAGCCTGAAGATTCATATATTACTCCTCCATTAATATCAACAAGCTTTATATTAGGTAAGGTCCTTATACTGTAATATTGCGCCAGATTTATGTTACGATCTACATCGATTGATACAAGAATAAATTTATCCAGAGTAGTTTTATATTTTACATTATGAAAAAATTCCCGATCCATAACTTTACAAGGTCCACACCATGAAGCGTTGAAATCGATTAAAATAAACTTTCCGGAAGCTTTTGCAACATCCTTAGCATCATCTAATGAGTTTATCCAAATTTGAGAATATACAAAATGGGAAATGAGAAATAAAAATAAAAATTTTGTTTTCATAGTGTTTTTAAATGAAAGTTTTGATCAATGTTACAGTTAATATAAAAAAGAGCTGTCTCAATTTTTAGAGACAGCTTTTCTTTTTATTGCTTTATCAGAATAATATTATTAGGTAGCGGTTGTGGAACATCTGCCTGTGCCCAACCGTGGTAAAAACAGTCTTTGTTTATCCAGTTTTCGTCCTGAGAATATTTCCATTGCAATTGTGTTTTGGTTGTGTCAGTGAAGTTTAATAGAATAGTTCCTGACCTCATACACAAATCTCTATCAATATATATAAGAGAATATTTATCATCTATTTTTCTAAAACCAATACCTTTAATTTTTGTTTTATCATCTGGTAAATTTGTATTATCAAACAAAATGTTACCGTTAAGATCTGTTACTTTAAATCTTGCAATTAAGAAGTCTCTATAGTATTTGAATGTATCATCATATTTATTTGTTATTTTATTTAATGAAACATAAATAATTTTATTACTCCAATTTCCTTTCCAAGTACCTATATAGAGTGAAAACTCATTGTTTGTATCTTTCTCATAAGAATTTTCTGGTAAATCTATATAATTTCTTAAAGGATAAGTTTGAGCTTTGCAACTCATTGCTATAGTTAATAATATTAATAAAAATGTATTTTTCATATTGATTATGATTTAAGTTATGGATAATGAGTTTCTTTTACTGAATTTGGCGAAGTGGGATCATACTCAATTTTTATTATAGATGAAGGAGTTACCCTGTATATCTCAATTCCAGGTCTATTTACCTTTTCCTTCATAAATTTAGTAAAAAGTTTTTCTATATCTGCCTGAGTGACATTTTCATTTTTATTATATAGGTTTTGAAATACACTTTTATAATTTTCATTAAGTCTTTCCCACTCATTATAATCTATTGATCCAGGGTAGTTAGTTTTATTATACATAAGCATATAATTTCCACCAGCTGTAGCAACTAAAGTATAGGCATTATGATAACTGCCTGTATATTGCATTGATTCCCTTAACAAAATATTGACAAATGGTTGTATATCTGTTGGGGAGGGAACTTTTATAGGTGTTCCTCCGCTACAACTCTCATTATTGTGGGTATGTATCAGACCTCCCATTCCTTCTTCAAAGCCAGGTAAACTTCCATCAGTAGCGCAAGAGGGTAAGTCTATGTCTACAAATGCTGATGGAGTGTTAGTCCCTACTGTAGGGTATCGCATATAAGCGGCCAGTTCATGATCTAAATCAAATACATTGGGTGAAGTAGAAGTTAGCTTGTCAAATTTTGCTCTAAAAAACGTATTATTAAACCATTCCTGTATCTTCTCACTTGGAGTAGAAAGAAAAGACGTGTAAAGCTGGTTCCATGTGGTAGTAGGACGTTGAATCAGGTAATTGATTGCTACTCTTAGAAAATCAGCGCTTGTTACATTTGTATGATTAAAAAACCAATTTTTAAGCTCTTTTCCAAGATCAGGATAATTGTCTACAAATTCAAATTGTTGTGAAGATAGTGGTTCTAAGCCGATTTGATTAAGCATATAATTTAAGGCTTCTGCATTAGAAAGGCTGTATACCGGATTAGATCCACCACCATAATCACCTCCTATTGGTGGATATTGCTTAGGTCCTGATCCTGGAACGGTCTTACAGACATAATTAATATTAACTTCATAATAAGGTTGTTGGCTAGGGCTTCCGGTGCATGTATCTCCCGGCATATGATGTCCCCCTGCGCTACATTGTACTGCTGTTACTGTTAATTCATAGTTACATTGTACAGATTTAGAACTGTTATTTGGGTTTATTTGGGGAAGAGGTATTCCTTTATCCATTCTTAAGGTTCCCAGAGGAGTACCATCTAAAGAGATGTAATCTACATTTCCTGTAAAATTATCCAAATAAAAATAAGAGTCTTGTGAAGTAGGGATGTACTTAGATATAAATGAAGATTCTTTATTTTATTTATCAATAGAATAGACAAGAACATCAAAAGATTTGTCAGCATGTTTTACAATGGTACTGTATGAAATTCTGCTTTCTTTTGTGATCACAAGGACGTCACTGTTATCTGTAATAACGGAAATAATACCAGATTCGGATTTATTTACGAGTCTTTCTTTATTTACAAAATTTTTGAATAAAGGAACATCTTTAAGTTTAAAACTTTGTTGTTTTACTTCAGCTTTTGATATTTCAGTATTTGTATCGTTCCATACTTCAGGATTACACCCGAATAAAATAAAAACTGATATTAAAAGAATTAAGGGTCTAACTTTTTTCATTATAATGTGTTTTTGAGATTGTGTGTTTTTTATTCTTTTGGGGGAATGGGAAATACCCTATTTCATTTCCATTTTTTTATTTTATTAAAGTAAGCTATAATGACTTTTGCAATTAACCCTATCCTATTTATCATAAAAATCCTTTTTAAGAATTATTAGGGCAAAGATCAATCTGTATTAGAAAATAGCTTTCACTTAATTCATTAAAATTAACAGTGTTAATATATAAATATTTTTAAAATCCATTTTTTGAAAAAAATAATCATAGAGCGAAAAACACATTATTTTCTCACCTTATTCCCCTGCAAACAAATAGATTATAAACGCATGACTAATAAACCTTTATATTTTTATAAGAATTCATATAAACACACAGCTTTTTTATTGGAATATTTGATTGAATACATCAAAATAGTTCTTTATCATAAGAAGAAAAAAAACAACTATAAAATTCAATTCCATTATATATAATCTCCATTTTTGTATATGTATAGAACAACCATAGAAAATTTTAATAAGGAGCTGACGAAAGTATAATATT
>CBFQYI010000396.1:0-4550 GCA_965720825.1 uncultured Chryseobacterium sp.
TGACTGAAAAGAAGAGAAATATTGGTACTCCCATCAAAATACTGGACCGCTATGTGATCAATAATGTCCTGGTAGACAAGGACGATAATGTATGGTTCAATTCACGGAATAACGGGGTCTTTTTCATCTCAAAATCACTTTTTGCCAATCATATCAATTTGCCTGTAAAAAGTAATTCCGGGTATATAAAAGCCATTGCAAAAGATAACGGAAATATTCTTCTCGGCTACAATCAATCTGCTGGTGCTCTTATCAGCAAAGACAATAGGATAAAAAATATCATCCTTGATAAAGGTGATAAAGATGAAAACATCTCTATTTATTTAAAAGGTAATATTTCCATTTTTGGTTTATCAGGTAAAGTGATTGTTCATGATATAGCCAATAACACTTCTAATAAAATATACTGTTCCCTCAAAAACATTGTCCCTTACACACAGGATTCCTTATTTTTCTGTACATCAGGCGGTTTATTGACCTACAGCTTAAAAAGTAAAAAAATAACTACTCTTTTTCAGGAGCGGGTATACACCGTTTTCCCTTATGACAAAGAAAATTTGTTTATCGGCAGTTTCAGTGATCTTTACAAATACAATATCAGAACCCGGAAAAAGATTTTATTCTTAAAGGGATATTATTTTACAGATATTAAAAGATTAGATGATCACACCTATTTGGGAGCAACTAACCTCAACGGGATTATTATTTTTAATACTCAAGGAATTATAAGAAAAATCGGGAAAAATGATGGATTAATCAATGATCAGGTAAAAAAAATAGAAGTAGAAAATAAAAATACATTCTGGGCAAGTACCAATTCAGGGATATCCAGAGTTGAGCTGACAGCGGAGAATCAGCACATCAATAACTTCACCCAGACAGATGGACTTCCCTCTGATGCTGTAGCCGGTTGTGTGATAAAAAATGACACCATCTTCATTGGAACGTCTAAAGGACTTGGAATATTTTCCATCAAAAAACTACTGACTCAGGAAAAATTCATTCATAAAAAGGTAGTCATCAACTCTGTATCTATTGAAAATAATGAGCATTACGACCTGCAGAAAAGCCTTACTGCTTATCCCCACAATACCGTTATTTTCAATCTCAGCTTTCTTGATTATCCCTCATTGGGAAAAATAAGCTATAAATATAAGCTGGAAGGTCTTAATAACTCATGGCAGATCAATAATTCTTCTAAAGTCATCTTCAACTCTATTCCGCCGGGTAAATATACCTTCCGGGTTTACGGTTTAGGCTATAACGGAAAACAATCCTACGCTTCTTCCGAACTCACTTTTTATATAAAACCTCTGTTCTGGCAGACATGGTGGTTCAGGCTGATATTGGTCATCATCACCATCGGAACCCTATTGATGATTATCTTTTCTTACCTGCATAAAAAAAGAAATAAGAAACTGGAAAAAATGGAATATGAAAAGAAGATTGCCGAACTTGAACTCCAGGCTATTAAAGCTCAGATCAATCCTCATTTTATTTATAATTGCCTGAACTCCATTCAATTTTTATTGTATAAAAAAGACTACCGCGAAACGGAAAACTACCTGGATATTTTCGCCAAGATGATCCGAAAAACACTTTATTATTCAGAAAAAACCTTTATGTCTATTAAAGATGAAGTGGAATATCTCACATTATATCTTGATATGGAAAAACTTCGTGTAAAAGATCTTTTTGATTATAAAATTATTATTTCCGAACAGGTAGATCAAAACTGGACGATTCCTTCTTTACTGATTCAACCTTTTGTGGAAAATGCGATAAAGCATGGCATTTCGGGGTTAAAAGACAGAAAAGGAGAAATTCTTATCAGCTTTGATTATACGAATGTTTCTTTATGCATTACCATTGAAGATAATGGTGTAGGAATTTCCAACCAGGAATCCTTGAAAAAAGACAACTCCTTTGGGGTAAAACTTTCTCATAAAAGGATCGAGACTTTTAGACAGCTTTTTGATACCAATATATTTTTAGAAATCAATGCATTTCCGGAAAACAACAGACAGGGAACACAAATAAAACTTTATATACAACCTTATGAGAAATAAAATACAGGCATGCATTGTTGATGATGAACAAAATGGAAGAGATTATATTGCATTACTTATGGAAAATGAATTTCCTGAAATCAACATAGAATTCCAGGCTTCCTCCGTGGAAGAAGCATATATTTACCTTATCAAAAACTCTCCCGACATTCTGTTTCTCGACGTTCAGTTGGGCGATGGAACCACTTTCGATTTACTGTCAAAGTTTAATGAAGTTCATTCCCAGATCATTTTCATCACAGCTTACGAAAATTTTGCTATTCAGGCGATTAAAAATGGGGCTACAGATTACCTTTTAAAGCCTATAAAAAAAATGGATTTTATGATTGCTGTCAATAAAGCCCTGGATAATATCAAAAAAATACAGACTCCCAATCCTACTCTTCTTAAAGATAACAAAATCGTTCTTCCTACCCTTCAGGGTTTTAAGCTGGTAGAAATATCCAATATCATCCGTTGTGAAGCAGATTCGAGCTATACTCTTTTTTATCTTACCGATAAATCAAAAATAATGGTATCCAGAACGCTTCATGAGTTTGAACCCATTCTGACGGAACACCATTTTTTCAGGATACATCATAAGCATCTTATTAATATTGATCATCTTCAGGAATATATAAAAGGCAGAGGCGGACAGGTAGTGATGAGCGACGGATCTGTTCTGGATGTCTCCTACCGCAAGAAAAATGATTTTCTTTCCACCATAGGAAAACCCGAATAAAACATTTTCTTTCGCACTTACTTATTCAACCTCCGCACTTATTAGTTGGAGCTGTTTTTTGTTAAGCCTCTTCTCTATTTTCGTCATGTTAAACAAAAAAAATTATCATGAAAATCACTAGAAAAGTACTCAAGAGAAATCAAATGAGATCCATTGCCGGAGGAACAGCGTTTGTTACCCCAAGCAACCCTGGAACAATCCCTCAACCCCAGCCTCCTATTGCATCTAATCCGCAACAACCTATTGGAGGACTTCCTTTCATTTACACCATGCCATGGAATGGACTTCCCTGGATCGAACCTAAATAAGGAAAATTCTAAAGTTCCGGTCTTCGGATCGGGATTTTTTTAATAGTACATCAAACACCAATAATCAATGACCATGAAAACAAGAATAAACTTTGAAAATATTGAACCACTACATTTCAATATTAAAAGACTTAAGACATCCATTAGTCATTCATTTTTATTATTGATTCTATCACTACTTTCTTTAGCTTGTCAGAAAAGTATTGATGATATTAATGATTCTTCCGTTGAAAAAAAGAACATTATCAATATTCAAAAAACAATAAACGCATCCCCTGAAAAGATGTTATATTTTGCCACATTAGATGAGTATGAAAACTTTTTCAACAATTCTGAGTTTGCAAACTTAAAGATTGAAACCTCAGATTATTCTCCACTTCGAAATACGATTGAGGAAATCAATAAGCTCATTGATTCTGAAGATCCCAATATGGATACGAATCCAATAATGGAAGATGCTATTTATGATAACTACGGATTATTACTTGATATATTAAATCAGAAAAAGTTAGTCAGACTTGGCAATTATATTGTGAGAGTTGATCTTGCCAATAATACCGTATATACCATCCCCTCTGATACGCCAGACGCAGTAAACACTATCCTAAATAAACCTGGAAATGAATTCATTACACAGTATGATAATAACACCGAACTCGTTCCGATTTTATTCAATCTGTTGGGTTGTAATGATCGCTGGGCCATTCATAAAAAAGAAAAATTAGATAATGAAAGCGTACGTTGTTCTAACAAGAAAAGAACCAAAAAAGAACTGACCTACCAGGCTGCGGGAATTTATTTCTCTATAGTTGGTGAAGCTAAAGGTCAAAAAAAACCATTCCTTATATGGGTAGCAGACAATTATCAATACCCTGATATATCTTATTTTTCATATACTCTCAAAAAGAGATGTGGAAGTTCTGAAAGCTGGGGTGGAGATCCTGATAGCTGGGCTGGCAGTTTAGCCTGGTCAAGTGACGGGAATAAAGCTACTTTCAGACCTTATCAGAGTACACATGCTTTAAAGGAGTACAATGTATATGCAAACATTGTAGGATGTGGCGGTACACACACATTACATATTGAGGATTACTAAATAATAAGGACAAATAATTTTATTATTAAAGAAGGACAGTTATAAACTGTCCTTTATTTATAGTTTTTCCTTAAATTCGATCCACAAAACTGTTTTTATGATACAACTTCCTTTATCAAAACTTTCCAATGTAGGAACTACTATTTTCAGTCAGATGACTCAGCTTGCCAATGAAAATGAAGCCATCAATCTGTCTCAGGGATTTCCTGATTTTATGCCGGATTCAGAATTATTAAATCATGTCGATCATTTTATTAAAAAAGGATTTAACCAATACGCTCCTCTTGGCGGAATGATTGGCTTAAAGGAAGAAATTGCCCGAAAAATTGAAAACAGCCACCAGGCAGTTTACCATC
>CBFQYI010000397.1:0-4544 GCA_965720825.1 uncultured Chryseobacterium sp.
CCTTCACCATTGATAAGTGAATGGTCAATAGTCAATTTTTGCTTCGTAAAGTCAATTTTTTTATTCTACCCTACAACAAATTCACAAGCGTAGCGGATTGACATCTTCACCATTCACAACCCCTCTCAACCACTCATCATTTTTCTGCCTTAATGTCCAGATTTTAGATTTGGCAGGCTCTTTGTCAAACAATCAGTAAATAAATATTGAATTATGGAAAACCAGGATATTAACGAAGAAAGCATCAATAATCAGGAAGAAAACAATGTTCAGAATAACGCAACGTCTCAGGACAATGTGACAGCTGCTCCTTCTCCAGAGGAACTTTTGGCAGAAGAAAAAGACCGTTACATCAGATTGTATGCTGAATTCGAAAACTATAAAAAAAGAACGAGCAAAGAGAAGATCGAATTCTTCCAGTATGCCAATCAGGAAATGATGGTTTCAATGTTAGGAGTTTTGGATGATTTTGAAAGAGCTTTAAAAGAAATCGCTAAAAACGGAAATCCAGCTGACCTGCAAGGCGTAGAGCTTATCTATCAGAAATTCAAGAATAAACTTACCGAAAAAGGACTAAAAACAATGGAAGTAAAGGCCGGTGACAGCTTTGATGTTGATTTCCATGAAGCGATTACTCAGATCCCTGCTCCATCGGAAGAGTTGAAAGGAAAAATCGTAGATGTTATTGAAACAGGATATCTTTTAGGAGATAAAGTGATCCGTTTTGCAAAAGTAGTAACAGGAAATTAAAATTCATAAATGATAAATGGTGAGTGATAATTGATGAATGTTTCACTTATTAGCTTTACAATATCTTTTATCATTTATCAACAATCAATTATAAAATTGTCATGTCAAAAAGAGATTATTACGAGGTTCTTGAGATCAGCAAATCTGCATCGGCCGACGAAATAAAAAAAGCATACCGTAAAATGGCCATCAAATTTCACCCGGATAAAAATCCAGGGGATAAAGAGGCTGAAGAAAAATTTAAAGAAGCTGCTGAAGCTTACGAAGTTCTGAGCGACGATCAGAAACGTGCAAGGTACGACCAGTTCGGTCATGCCGGAGTAGGTGGAAATGGCGGTTTCGGAGGCGGTGGCTTCGGAGGCGGAATGAACATGGAAGATATTTTCAGTCAGTTCGGAGATATTTTCGGTGGTGGTTTCGGAGGATTCGGTGGTGGCGGTGGAGGCCGTCAGCAGGTGAAAGGTTCTAATTTAAGAATCAGAATCAAGCTGAACCTTGAGGAAATGGTAAATGGTACTCAGAAAACCATCAAAGTAAAGAAAATGAAGATGGCAGAAGGTGCCACTTCAAAAACATGTCCTACCTGTAATGGTTCGGGTGTTCAGTTAAAAGTGATGAATACAATGTTTGGTCAAATGCAGACTCAAACTACATGTAGTACTTGCCAGGGAATTGGAAAAGTTGCCGACAAAATTCCTGCAGGAGCCAATGCACAGGGACTTATCAAAGATGAAGAGGAAATCACGATTAACATTCCGGCAGGAGCAAGAGACGGTATCCAGCTTAATGTAAGAGGAAAAGGGAATGACGCTCCATTTGGAGGTGTTCCGGGAGATCTATTGGTGATCATTGAAGAGGAAATAGATCAGGTGATCAAGAGAGAAGGCGATAATCTTCACCAGGAATTATATGTTTCATTTGCTGAAGCTGCTTTAGGAACGAAGAAAGAAATTCCTACCGTAGGTGGAAAAGTAAAAATTACCGTTGATCCGGGAACTCAATCCGGAAAGATCCTGAGATTGGCAGGAAAAGGACTTCCAAGCATCGACAGTTATGGTAAAGGAGACATGTTCATCCACATCAATGTCTGGACGCCACAGAAGCTTACTAAAGAGCAGAAAGACTTCTTTGAAAAGCAGATGTCCAGCGGAGAAATGGTTGCAGAACCATCCGGAAAGGAAAAAACTTTTTTTGATAAAGTAAAAGATTTATTCAATTAATATAAGAGAGGCTTTTTTAGCCTCTTTTTTTATTCTCTTTTATTTTCTATATTTTTGTTCTTTATTTGATTGACTCAAAATACTTCTGGAAACAAATGGATACAAGAACAATATTTTTAAATGCCTGTAACGAAATTGCCACTCAACTTGATGGTTTCAAAACGCTTGAAAAAGGACAAAGACTTAAGAAAGTATCCCTTGATAAAGATATCTATCTTGAGATCTATTTTCAGTCGAGTTTTAGGAATGATTCTTCATCCATTAAACTCCTACCACACATTAGTATCTATTCTAAAATTTTAAAGAAATGGCAGATAGAGCAAACTAAAAATGAATATTCTCAAGGATTAATTTTTGGAAATCAAATAGGTTATTTAACTCCCTATAATAATTGGAAAGAATGGAATTTAGCAGGGCTATCTTATGAAAAATCAATTATTGAAATCACAGAAAATATAGAAAAATATATACTTCCAATTTTCGAAATTTTTAATTCTAAGAAAATCGCCATCGAGTTTTTAAAGAATAATGGAACCAAGTTCAATCAATGGTCAGAAGATTCTATTTCTCCTTTAGATTTCTTTCTATGTTTTTCAGAAAAAGATACCACTGAAATTTTTTTTAATAATTTTGTAAACAGTTGCCCATATAGAGGGAAAATTCTTAAACTTTACGAGAAACTAGAAACGGAAAATAAAATTGATCTCAATTATTCTGAATTTCATGGAGCTAATACAATTAAATTAGCCTACATGAATGGGTTGAAAATAAAATAAGCTTACTCCAAACTATAACTTAATAAAGGATAAGAATCTCAGTAAATGCATATGCAAAAACAAGTATAACCTTTAATAAGTCAACTGATCAATTCTCCCTATTTATTAATAAAAAATCCTGCACTCTCTCGAATACAGGATTTTTTGGTTATTTAATTCTAATTCTGTTTTATTTTTTTGTCGCTAAAGAATAGATTCCCTTTCCTAAAGTAAATACGGCAACCGCTGCTAATCCGCCAACAACGCCAAGCGTAAGCTCTTTCAAAACATCTGGCCAGGTTGGAAGTATACCATGGAAAAATTCAATCCTATGCAGAAAAATTCCACCAGCAACCATTATTAAAGCAATTGTTCCTACGACTCCTAATATTTTAATAACAATAGGTAAAGCCTTTACTAATAGATGTCCAAGCCCCCCGAAAAAACCTTTATCCTTACTTTTCTTTATTAATTTAAACCCTGCATCATCCATTCTTACGATCAAAGCTACAATTCCATACACTCCAACAGTAGCGATAAATGCAACCAAGCTTGTTACTAAAATCTGCGTAATGAAAGGATGACTTTCTTCCAATACGGTTCCTAAAGCAATAATAACGATCTCTATTGATAAAATAAAATCAGTTGTAATTGCCGATTTTACTTTCTCTTTTTCAATTTCTTCAGAACTTTTTTCGTCTTCTTCAATTTCCTCCACAACTTCATGACCCTTTTTGTCACGGTGAAAAAGAAATTCTATTACTTTTTCAACGCCTTCAAAAGCCAGATAGAATCCTCCAAGGATCAATACATAATTAATAGCCGGAGCATACAACCAGTTAAGTAAAAAAACGACAGGAAGAATAATTAGTTTATTGATAAATGATCCTTTGGTAATTGCCCATAAAACGGGAATTTCTCTTGAGGAAAGAAAGCCAGTGGCTTTTTCTGCATTTACAGCCAGGTCGTCTCCTAAAATTCCTGCTGTCTTTTGGGTAGCAACCTTACTGGTAACTGCTACATCATCCATCAATGCTGCAATATCATCCAAAATTGCAAAAAAGCCTGATGCCATATTTTAATAATTTTTTAATCTTTGTTAAGTTCAGCAAAAATAAATATTTAATTCCGTTTTTGGATTCATAATCTGACAATAATTTTGAAAATTATAGGAATGATTAAACAATGCTTCACTTTCAATATTTTATATCTTTGTTTAAAATCTATTTAATGGATAAAAACTGGGAAAACCAATTACAAAATATATGGCTGAAACTTGAAACCATAAGCAGTGAAGAGTTTATTGAGCAAATTAAAAATCATGTAGAATTACTTACGGTTACCGATTCCCAGGCTATTGCTGATTTTGAAAGAGCCTGCGCTTTTGACTCTACCGGACATGAACAGGAAGCAGAACCATTGTACAGATCAGCATTAGAAAAAGGATTAACTGGCTTACGAAGAAGAAGAGCAAGAATTCAGCTGGCAAGCACCTTAAGAAATAACGGAAAAATAGAAGAAAGTATCCATATTTTAAGGGAAGAAAAAGCCCATTATTCTGATGAGCTGGATGATGCAGTAGATTCTTTTTTAGCACTGTCCCTTTCTTCAGCAGGAGAATACAAAGAAGCACTGTCTTTAGCATTGAAAGCAGTATCAAAACATTTGCCCAGATACAATAATTCTTTGAGCCGCTACGCTGAAAACCTGTAATTTTAACCGTTTTTAAAATCTGATACCTATGCAACGTCAATTTCATATTTTAGCTTTAGGATGCGTATTTTATTTGTTCAGCACATTCTACTCTACTCTAAAAGCT
>CBFQYI010000398.1:0-4542 GCA_965720825.1 uncultured Chryseobacterium sp.
CAATGATTTCACTCCGGGAATTGATCCTAATATCAGAAGTTCAGACTGAGCGTCAATTTGAGGGGGAAATGAAGAAATACGGTTGTGCATCTTCAAATATATTGATTTTATTGCTCACAGATTAGGAAGCCGGAAGAGAGAGGCTGGAAGTTACTGTTAGCCTCACCATTTATAGAAGTCATCATACATTAATGATATCACCGTTAAAAAAAGATAAAAATGCGGAAAAAACTACTCATTACAACCTCCATAACTTCATTCTTCAAGTTCCCAGCTTCCAACTCATTCTTATCTTAAACTCAGCTTATGTTAGGTTTTGACTGAAACCGTTGAATTTTTGAATATAAAAAAAGCGGGCTTCCTTCGTCTACGCTCAGGATAATAGCCCGCTATTATTTATTGATATTTTATATTGTTTGTCTATAAAGTTTCCTTCAACCAGTCGAAGAATTCTCTCTGCCATACCAATCCGTTTTGTGGATGAAGTACCCAGTGGTTTTCGTTCGGGAAGTAAACCAGTTTAGATTTTAATCCTCTTAATTTTGCAGCCTGGAAAGCTTCCTGACCCTGCTCGTAAGGAACACGGAAATCAATTCCTCCCTGAACAATCATGATTGGTTTGTTCCATTTTTCTACAAAGTTGCTTGGGTTGAATTCTGTATAGGCTTTTGGAAGTGGTTTTTCCCATGGAGAACCAAGATCCCAATTTGCAAACCAAAGTTCTTCAGTAGTCAGATACCAGGATTTCATATCAAATAAACCATCATGAGCGATGAAAGTCTTGAATCTGTTCTCATGGATTCCGGCTAACATAAATACACTGTATCCTCCGTAACTAGCTCCTACAGCTGCTACTCTGTCACCATCTACGTACGGTAATGTTTTCGCAAAGTCTGTTGCAGCCAGATAATCTCTCATTGGCTGTCCACCCCAGTCTTTTGAAATCTCTTCGTTCCATTTTGTTCCCCAGCCTGGCATCCCTCTTCTGTTTGGAGCCACTACGATATAATCGTTAGCAGTCATGAGAGCAAAGTTCCATCTTACACTGAAAAACTGAGTAAGAGCAGACTGCGGACCTCCCTGGCAGTATACCAAAGTAGGATATTTTTTATTCGGGTCAAAGTTCGGTGGATAGTGGAACCACACACCCATTTCTTTACCATCTGAAGTTTTCACCATTTTAAGTTCAGATTTCCCCTGAGCTAACTTAGCGTATGTTTCTTTGTTCGCTTCAGTTACCTGCTTCATTTCTCCGTTTTTAACGTTTACAGAGAATAATTCTGTAGCATGGTTTACGTCTGTTCTTCCAACTAAAAGTGAAGTTTTATTGTCTGTAAAGATTTCGTTTACGTCAAAATCTCCTTTGGTGATCTGCTGTACTTTTGCTGATTTCGAATCCAAAGCAAAAAGCTGTTTCGTTCCTCTGAATGCTGCCGTGAAGTAGATTGTTTTTGAATCTGCTCCCCAAAGCACATCTCCTGAAACACTTTCGTCCCAACCTGAAGTAAGATTAGTCGTCTTCCCTGACTTCCAGTCTAAGATTTTCACATCATTTTTATCCGCTTCATATCCGTCTCTGGCCATACTCTGCCAGATTAATGATTTCCCATCAGGACTGAACTTAGGGTTTACATCATATCCTTTGTTGGATTCTGTAAGGTTTTTGGTTGTACCTGATGCCAGATCGTAAGCAAAGATATCTGTATTCGTGCTTGTAGAATATTCTTTTCCACTTTTAGGTTTTGTAACATATAAAAGCTGTGCGGAATCCGGGCTCCAGATGAAATCTTCAGCACCACCGAAAGGTCTTTGAGGAGAATCCCAGGTTTTTCCTTCCAAAAGGTCTTTTGCACCCTCTACTTTATCAGAAGTATTCACGACAAATACATGGTTGTATTTTCCTTCATTGAAGTAATCCCAGTGTCTGTGGTTCAGGTCTGTATATACCTGTGCTGTCGTTTTAGGAGTATCACTGAATTTATCCTTCCCCATCACTTTTTCTACCAATACCTGCTTGCTGAAAGCAATTTTCTTCCCGTCCGGAGAAATTACGATATTGTCTGCTTCCCCGATGGTATAAAATTCTGTCCAGGTTTTTCCGGCATCTTTAGAAAGATAGATTTTATCTCCTTCCTGAGCGTAGATTCCGTTTTTATCCCACTGAATAAGTGCTTTTTTACCGAAATCAATTTTGGAAGACTGATTATTAAGAACATTCAGAAAATAGTTCTCATTTTTTGTTTTCTCTGTTTTCAGATCTACCTGTCCTACTTTGTAGATAAGAGAACCCTGATCTGGTGAAACTGCCTGTACCCCAACTTTTTTCAAAGTCCAAAGAATTTCAGGCGTCATTACTTGTTGTGCATTCATTAAAAGCGGAGCTGCCAAAGCCAGCAGACTGTACTTAAGTTTCATATGTTGATATTCATTTTTAACGGATCTACAAAATCAGCTGATTTCCTACATCCTTTTATTAAATTCAAAGATTGCCAAAGTTAATATTTAAAATAAAGATGGACGAAAGAATTAACATTAAAATTCTTTTTTCATTGATAAATTCTCTTCAGGGAAAACACCTAATTTTTAAATATGGGGATTTTCTCTGTTACTCTGTGTATCTCAAATACTGAAATTTACAATATCAGACGTCCGATATTATCAATAATAACCCAATTAAAATTTTACATTATGAGCACACCAGACACAGGAGATTTTAAAGCAACGCGTGTAGATGCAGGCGCCCCTAATCTTTGGCACGTACACGAAGGTCATTTCAAGTATGGATCCATAAAGGAAACGAGAGTCAATTTTGCAGGCAGAACCCTTGAACAGATTTTGGCAAAGATTGCAGAAAATGAACCCATAAATGCCCCTTACACGAAAACAGACAATCAAGTACGGACTTATGAAGAGTGTATAAAATGGATTAAAAAGAACTGTTAAAAAAAGAATAGGCTGCCCGTTTGGGCAGCCTATTGTATAAGATCGTTATTGATATTTTAATCTCCATCCGAGAACATTGAATTCGCCAGTGAAGTTACGATTGACAATAATATACTGAAGATAAATGCCCACCAGAAACCATCTACCACCATACTGTCTATGAAGTAGTCTGCAATCAGGACAATTGCGGCATTAATTACCAGAGCAAAGAATCCTAAGGTAAGAATGGTCAACGGAAGGCCAAACAGACTTAAAATAGGCTTTACAAATATGTTAAGAACCCCAAGTACAATAGCAAAGATGATGGCTGAAGAAAATCCTTCAAACTGTACTCCCGGTAAGATTTTGGTTAAAAGATAAGCAACAATTGCTGTAATAAATAGTCGGATAATTAAGTTCATTGTGATATTTTTTAATGTTTATGGGGGTTGTCGAGCAAAAGCTATTCCATTTCGGAAAAAAGAATGCTTTGAAACCCTTTATTGAAGGAATATTTTGTCTTTTATTTCCTTTTAATCTCTTATTTTATTTTCATCATGGTGACTAATGAAGTGGCTACATGACTTTCAGAATCAGAACCTTCGGTATGAACATAGATTTCCGTTCTCACCACAACAATTTTTCCTCCCCCTTTGATAACATAAGATTTTGAAACCAAAGCATCTCCCATTGCGGGACGAAGGTAGTTCACTTTCAATTCAACGGTCACTACATAACAGTCTTCCGGATAATGGCTCACAGCAGCATATCCTGAAGAAACATCCACCAGAGAGGCGATCATTGCACCATTGAACATTCCTGCTTTTCTGGTCATCATTTCCATTTTAGGGATTTTCATGGAGATAAAATCGGTTTCTACTTCCAGCAGTTCTGCTTTATAAAACTGTAAGGTTTCCGAACGGCCAAAGCTGTCTGTAATGAGTTTCTTTTTTTCTGGTGTCATGAATTTTATTTTAAACAAAGGTAAGTGCTACAGGCTTTTTTATCTCAATGATCTTTAATTTTTTCATTAAAAAGCCGCTCCATAAATATGAAACGGCTTCTTTTCAAGGTTTTAAACCCTCTTACACAACAAACGATAACTTTTCAGATGGACCTGACGCTTTCAGATGATGATCTTCCTTGATCATATCGGCTGCTTTTTCACCAATCATAATGGTAGGTGCATTGGTATTTCCGGAAACCACATCCGGCATAATGGATGCATCTGCTACCCTTAGTCCTTTTATTCCGTATACTCTCAGTCTCGGATCTACTACAGAATGGCTGTCGATTCCCATTTTACAGGTTCCGGTCATATGATGATAGGTGGAACATGATTTTTTGATATAATCAATCACTTCTTCTTTTGTTTTTCCTTCTCCGGGATAGATTTCACCGTCATTCCATTCTTTCATAGCTTCTGTTCTTCCCATTTCACGGCATATTTCAACACATCTGTAAAGGGCTTCCAAATCTGATTCTTCAGAAAGATACATCGGATTAATTTCCGGTGATACAGAAGGATCGGAAGAAATCAGTTTGATATATCCTTTACTGGCAGGTCTGATAAATCCTGCGCAGAATGTAAAAGCATTTTCCGGACCAGTGAATCCCGGG
>CBFQYI010000399.1:0-4539 GCA_965720825.1 uncultured Chryseobacterium sp.
CTATTCATTGCTTCACAAATATATGCCGTTCAACATGGAGATCAACCAGGATTTTATCGCTGCGATCCTTACAGTATTAGGATACTCAATCAACGATACGGTAATTATTTTCGACAGAATTAGAGAATACCTGAGAGAGAAAAAATCTTTAACATTAGCAGGTCTGTTTGATGATTCTATTTCAAGTACATTGGGTAGAACATTCAACACCTCATTCACTACGATTTTGGTTATTCTTGCGATCTTCATCTTCGGTGGTGATAACTTAAGAGGATTCATGTTTGCGATGTTAATCGGTATTGGATTCGGTACTTATTCATCCATCTTTATTGCGTCTGCAATTGCTTACGATTTCCTTAAGACAGGGAAAGAAGAAGAGGTACATGGAAAATCCACTTCTGCTAAAGAAGAACTTGCTTCAAAGTAATACAAACTACAATAAATTAGTAAAGGCCGTTTCGAAAGAAGCGGCCTTTTTTATCGGAATGGAAAATAAAAGAGAGAACAGCTTTACTTTCTTTTTGACTTTACATTCTTTACTATTCATATTAACTATTCATAATTTAGAATCATTATTTTTCAGATTTGATTAATTTTGCATCATCATGGAAAATTCAAAGAAAAAAGCGGCTATAGGCTTCATATTTATTACTTTATTGATCGATATTACAGGATGGGGGATCATCATTCCTGTTGTTCCTAAATTAATTGAGGAACTTATTCATGCAGATATTAGTGAAGCTGCAAAGTATGGCGGCTGGCTTGGTTTTGCCTATGCATTTACCCAATTTATATTCTCTCCGTTAGTAGGAAACCTTAGTGACAAATACGGACGAAGACCCATTATCTTGATTTCTCTTTTCGGATTTGCAGTAGATTATATTTTCCTTGCACTGGCTCCCACGATCTGGTGGTTATTTTTGGGAAGAGTTATTGCCGGGATTACAGGAGCAAGTGTCACCACGGCCAGTGCTTATATTGCAGATATTTCTACAGATGAAGACCGTGCTAAGAATTTTGGATTGATAGGAGCCGCCTTTGGTCTTGGGTTTATTATAGGACCTGTTCTGGGTGGAGTTCTTGGACATTATGGTGCAAGAGTTCCTTTCTATGCTGCTGCGGGCTTATGTTTACTTAATTTCCTGTATGGATATTTCATCCTTCCTGAAAGTTTGGATAAAGATAAAAGAAGAGAATTCGACTGGAAACGTGCCAATCCTATTGGTTCATTTAAGTTTTTAGGCAAGCATCCTGAAATTTCAGGCTTGATTGTTTCTTTGATCTTAATCTATATTGCAGGTCACGCTGTACAAAGCAACTGGAGCTTCTTTACCATGTATAAGTTCAGCTGGACAGAAAGAATGGTTGGGATTTCATTAGGTGTAGTAGGTTTATTGGTAGGTCTCGTACAAGGCGGACTTATCCGATATACTACTCCAAGGCTGGGAGAACAGAAAAGTATTTATTACGGATTGGCTTTCTATGCGGTAGGAATGTTATTGTTTGCCTTTGCTTCAGAAGGCTGGATGATGTTTGTATTTCTGGTGCCTTACTGTTTAGGAGGAATTTGCGGACCGGCTTTACAGTCTGTCATCACGAAAAGTGTTCCTTCCAATGAACAGGGAGAACTTCAGGGAGCATTAACGAGTTTAATGAGTGCCACATCCATTATCGGGCCTCCTATGATGACCAATTTATTTTACTATTTCACTCATGATGAAGCTCCGTTCAAATTTTCCGGCGCACCTTTCTTTTTAGCTTTTATTTTAATGGCGATCAGTGTGGTAATTACCTATTCTGCTTTTCAGAAGAAAAATAAAAATTTAGTTGATGTGACTTCAAAAAAAGATTTTCATTAAATAGATTTGTTCTATTGATGAGATATAAGTGATTTTGGGTTACATCTTTCAATAATTTTACGAGGGTGAAATAGTTTTACTCATTGTTGAAACAGGAAAAACCAAATTATGAATACAGCAGATCTGGAAAAGTATTTTGAAAGGATTCATTTCTCCGGAACTCCGGAATTGAGTATGGAGACATTGAAAAGAATACATCAGCTTCATCCCAAGCATATTCCCTTTGAGAATATTGATTCTTATACGGGGATTGTTCCTTCTTTGAATTTAGGTGATGTTTTCAGAAAACTGGTTATTGAATCCAGAGGAGGATATTGCTATGAACAAAACCTGCTTTTAAGTGAAGTTTTAAAAACATTAGGATTCAATGTAAAGCTCCAGCTTGGAAGGGTAGTATGGGGTAGACAGGAGGATAGTATTGCAGCACAGACTCATCTTTTGCTTATTGTCGATTTTGATGGAGACCAATATGTGGTAGATTGTGGATTTGGAACAGCCACACTTACTGCACCTGTACTTTTAAACGAAGAAGAGCGGCAGGAAACACCCAACGGAATATTTAAAGTTTCCCATAAAGAAGAAACTTATACACTTTGGATGTGGAAAGAGCAATGGCTTCCGGTATACCGATTTATTCCTGAACATGTAGAACCTGTTGACCTTGATATTTCCAACTGGTATTTGTCTACTCATCCGGATTCTCATTTTAAGAACAGACTGATTCTTTCAAAAGTAGATGAGAATGCCCGCTATACCTACACAGACCATGTGCTGAACATCCGGACTGGTGATGGTGAAAAGGAATCTATAACGATAGAAAATGATATGCAGCTCTATGAAATATTGATTAATACTTTTGGACTTAAAGAAAATGCCATAGAAGCATTGAAGTCAAAAGTCAGGATCTGGTAGAACTTATAAAATATAATAAACGGGAAGCTCAGCGAGCTTCCCGTTTTGATTAAAATCTGATTTTTATGAAAATTATGGATAAAGGGATTTTGTCCCGTTACTTACAATATTACTGCCCAATCCGGAGAATGATATAGAGAAATTGGTTGAGTTAAAGCTCAAAGAACCTGTAGGTGTACATAGTCCCAATGCATAACGACATTGCCCGTAAGCCCCTGTCTTTTTGGTAATCTTACTTTCGCTTTTTGCTTTTCCTAAACTGATATATCCCCAGTCACTTACATCTGCATTGGATACTGTAGACCCTGAATAATAAATGGTAATCTGATATCCCGCTTCACCTCTCTTAGAACCCCAAAGCCAGTTGGCTGTCCACCATTGTTTATACCATGTAGAAACCACTTTTGAAGCCTGATTGTTCGATGCTTCTGAATTTCCGCGGGTGTCCATCATCACAAGACCCCCGAAGATATTATCCCATATAATTCCTGAATCACCATAAAAACATAAGGTGGTAAATTTTCCGTTTTTGCCGCTCCATGTTACTTCCATAACCTGGGTGCCGGGTTTTACTTCTTCAGTGATAGCCTCTTTTAATCCTTGTTGCGCGATTGTTAAATCCTCACCATTATACAAACCTCCAATTTTTCCGATTTTTACAGAGGATGGATCCATAATATTTCCGGAAGCTATGAACTGATCTTTATCTGTAATCAGCTTTTTGGACAATTCTACCCCTTGTTGACTTGAAATTTTCCCAAGTACAGTTACACCTACAATCTGTAAATCATTTTTTAAATAGGTTTCAAGATTTTTGGTGGATTCATTCAGTTGAAGTTGTACCGCGTCAGGAACAAGTTGAGAAGAAGGAGTAATCTCTTTTTTCAGCTCGTCGATGGTTGTCTTAGCCTGAACTGTTTCTTGCTGGCTCATTTCGTTGTTTTCATTCTGGCAGCTGTGAAGTACCATTACCGATAACACGGCGAAAACTTTAAAAGTAGTCACTAGTTTTTTCATAATTAATATTTATTTGGTTGTGTGTTATAAATATACATAATTGTTACGTAATTCTCATTATTTTGAATTAATTATTTGTTAATTAATAAGTCAGGGTTGCAGATGTTTGGTAGCAGGGATTAGGGGGATGCTGTATGAAAATACTGATGGAAGGCTATATAATGTCAATGGTGAATTTTGCTTCGCAAATGAATGGTGAATTTTTTAATGCAGCTAAGAATTGGTGTAGATTTTATAGGATTTAGATTCAAAATTGATGGCTTTGTATAACTAGAGATAAAATAATCTCGAAACCCGGAACCCGTCCACAAAACATTAAACATTAAACTTTGAACCTTAAACATTAAACTTTGAACCTTAAACCTTGAACCTTGAACCTTGAACCTTGAATCCTGAACTTCATTATAAAATCTTAAAATTTGTTTAAATTTTTAGTTTACATTCCATAAATGCAATAATCTTTCGTAATTTTACGCCATGGAATTAAGCATTGGAGAAATGGCACTCATTGCCATTGCAATCGTTGTATTATTCGGTCCGGATAAACTGCCTCAGATTGCGCGTGACTTAGGTGCAGGCGTTAGAAAGATGCGTGGAGCAGTGGAAGATATCAAAACTGAAATCATGAAGGAAACGGATAATCCTGTTTCTGAAATCAAACGTGAGATTGAGAAGGTAAAAGATGCTGCAAAGGATTTCAACCCGATGAATGATATCCAAAAAGATATTCTGACGGAACCTTCTTCAGTGG
>CBFQYI010000400.1:0-4538 GCA_965720825.1 uncultured Chryseobacterium sp.
TTTGATGTTCAAGCACTGTCATTTTATCGAACAATTTTGCTTCTTTATTTAATTTTGAAATAAAATCGGCATTCTTCTTACCCAGAATGAAAACTTCAGTGGTATCGAGATTAAGGCTGATATGTTTCTTCAGAGATTCGATCATAAAGTCTTTTACTGCTTCGAAAAGTTTTTTATCATCATAATAATTAGCATTCAGCCATCCGTTTTTTGTTTTCTTTACGATAGCCAACGGAAATGGAGAGTTGATATAAATATCTTTGTAAAAAAGATCAGCCCCACCATAGCCCTCTATCATATCATACATAAATACGGAAGAAATTTCATGGGTATGGGCAGATTCCATTTTGATTCCGCAGACACTTTCCAATCTTTTTGTATCGGTAAACGGAACTCCCGTTACTCCTGCTCCATGACGGCTTGGATTGATTCCAATAATAAATTTTCTTCGGGATGAATCATTATAATATTTATGATAAAACTTCTGCATTACCATTAATGTTTCAGGATTTTCCAGATACGGATTCAGAACATCAAAACCTTCAGGTAAACTTCCCGTATAACTCAGATTTTCATTGAACTTAATAACATGGTCAGCAAAAGTTCTATTCATATTTAGTTTTTAGAAAAAATAAAATTTTCAGGTTGATCGTCGTCAATATCCTCATCTTCATCTTCTTCACTTAAAGCCAATTCAATATCAATAAATTGAATGTATAAACCACAAATTTCTTCGTTCACATCATAAGCAAAGTACACGGGATAAGTACCGTCGCCAAAACCACTTGCAAACATAGGAATCTGATAACTGGTATCAGGAATCATCCAATTGATCCAGTCTCCTCCTTTTCTCTGATTGCTAGGATTATCTTTATAGCTTTGTGAAAAAAGCTCAGCAAAATAATCATCATAAACATTGTTGACATCTATTTTATCTACAAATTGATCTACAAAAGGGAGTACCTCTTTATCCGTAATACAACCTAAACCTGCATCTACCCCGAACCCAAAAAAATCGTCTTCAGTCACTCCCTCTACCTCTTCAATTCCCACTAAGGCCTCTCTATAAACAACAGGCTTTTCTTTGGTAAATTCAACTTTTACTACAGCATATCTGTCCCCCCAATCTTCAGATTTCACTACGGCTATAGTTACAGGAAAATTTCCTTTCGGAGCCTGAATAAAATAAGGAGATTGATTGGCATTTAGAGAAACCAGCGGATCTCTTACCACTACTTTTCCGGAAGGAAGAGAAACATTTCCAATTTTCATTGTCTCCATTTTCTGTCCCAGAATTTCATCAGAAGTAAAATACGCGTCCAGATCTGTAGGACAAACCAGAATATTTTTCACTTCTTCCCATTTTTGCATCCAGTTTTCGTTCATTATTTCTATATTTTTTTGAGTTGATTTAAAGTTTGAAAATAATGAATAAATCTAAAGGCATCAAACAGGAAAGAATTTTTAACACAAGATTATAAAAATAAAGCTGCAAACCATGGGAGTTGCAGCTTTATGTATTGTTTTAAATGAAAAAAATCTAAGAATCAGCACATATATAACATGCTCTTGCAATATCAGGCCATCTTCCAGGAAGACAACAGCTTCCGGGAGGACAAGGATTAAGGGCGCAAGACCAGTTTGGCCCGGACCCTTTAAGAGATCTCAACTCATGTCTTGAAAGTTTTTTTAAGTTTTTCATAGTGGTTTGTTTTGATATTCTCTCCTACTCTATATGCTTTTCGGATTTCGCCTATTAAAGTTAGTAATTTTTAAATAATAAAACCATAACTAATTGAAATAACGAATCTTTCTACATATAAATAATTAATATTCTAAAGGTTTGTAGTTTCTAAAAACTTTATAAAAGTCTTCATCATTTCCTTTGAATGATCTTTCTTCAATAATTTTAAACTTGCCTGCAGCATCTTTTTCTTCTACCACAATTTTATTGGAAACATCAACTCTGGCAAATTCTTGCAGAGAGTCTTTTCTGATTGTAAGAAAGGATGTGAGGGTAGAGCCTGTTAAAATCAGTGAATTAATACAATTTAATTTTGGATTATAAGTTAAGTTCGGATAAGACTCAGAATTCTTGATATGGATGAAATCTTTATTCTCAGGATCATAAACAAATAATGTCATCACTATATTTCCTCCTCTTCCGGCGATAGCACTTTGGTAGGTTATATCATTAAATCCGTCGTTATTGAAATCACCAATTTGAACATCCATATCAGATATTCCATCTTCATCAAATTTAAAACTGTTTGTTGGTCGCCAGATGTCAACATCCGTTTTCTCACCTTTCACCCACTTCTTTTCCGATTTATAAAAATTAATTGACACAAATACATCTCCGTTGCCTGTATGCCTGAATTTTTCCAATTCAACTTTAGTTTTTCCTTTTACTCCAGCATGTAAACTATCAACAAATTTTTCTTCAGAAAAATAGCCTTCTTTATCAGGTTTCGGATTTCCGGAACAAGAAAAAAGAAGCAAAGCTGGTAGAGCTAGAAAGAAAACTTTAAAAAATTTCATGATTTAAAAGAATAGGTATGAATTTAAGTATTTCTGCCAAATTAAAATCCCCTCCAGACTAATCTGAAGGGGAAATTTTATTATTATTTTGAATTAAATCAATCCAAACTGTTGGAAATGGTGCGTAAAATGCTTTTTATGCATCAGTTCCCACATTTCTTTATTCAGTTTTCCGAAAACATAATTCATGTGTTCTGCCTGTGGATTTTCTTTGTAGTAGATCACAAATTTCTTCAGGTTATCCATGAATGATAATTTTGCAGCTTCCAGATTCTTGTGTTTTTGCTCCGGAAGTGAACCGTCCTGCGGAAGGAAAGGAGCTGTAAATTCTTTTGGCATTGCTCTGTGGTTATAAAGAGAATCCTGCCATTTTTCAAGATTTTCTTCCGGAGTAAAGCATTTTTCTGCTTCGGGCTCTCCAAAACTTACCAATACCGCTTGTTCAAGATGTTCCAACATCTGTTGTGGAGACATTTTTCCCCAAAGAGAAGGTGTCGTTTCTGTTAATCCGTTCAATATTTTCTGAACATTTTTCACATTCAGATCGATGAAAGGAGATTGTTTTGCCACCAATGTTAAAATTGTTGCCACGCAAACCACCTCATCTCTTTGGTTTACTACTTCAACTAACCATTTTACAACACCGGAAGGAATATTTCTTCCTTTTACTCCTCTGTTGATTTTTTCTTTTGCTGTTAAATACACTGTAATAGTATCTCCGGCATATACAGGTTTGAAGAAGCTACATTCTTCCAATCCATAATTGGCAATAACAGGTCCTTTTTTCCCTGAAACGAATAATCCTGCTGCTGCTGAAAGTATGAAATATCCGTGAGCAACTGTTTTATCGAAGATAGTACCTGTTAAACTTGTGGCATCCGTATGCGCATAGAAATGATCCCATGAAACATTGGAGAAGTTAACGATATCCGCATCAGTAACTGTTCTACCTGCGGTTTCTAAAGAATCTCCTACTTCTACTTCCTCAAAATACTTCTGGAAAGGATGCTTATCTGAGAATTTTTTCTCTGCTCCCTGCTGGTAGATCTTAGTAATTGCTTTCAACACATCCGGTGACCCCTGGATTGCTGTTTTCTGCAGGAAGAAATGAAGACCGCTCAATCCACCCATTTCTTCTCCGCCTCCTGCTCTACCAGGCCCTCCGTGCATTAATGTCGGAAGCGGTGAACCATGACCTGTGCTTTCTTTCGCGTTATCTCTGTTCAATACAAAGATTCTTCCGTGCTGGGAAGCCATTTTCCATGAAGTTTCTGCGATAAAGTTCTCGTCATGAGAAATGATAGATCCTACCAAACTTCCTTTTCCTCTCTTTGCCAATGCAGCTGCTTCTTCAGCATCTTTATACGGCATTAATGTAGATACCGGCCCGAAAGCTTCTACATCGTGAGAGATATTTTTTTCGAAAGGCTTGTCGTTCAGGAATAATTTCGGACTCATAAATGCTCCATTTTCATAGTTGGCATCTACCAGTTCGTGTTTTCCGTCATAGACAAGTTCTGTTTCTGATTTTAAAATATTGACTTTTCTCAGAACTTCTTCATACTGCTGTCTTCCCACCAAAGATCCCATTTTGGTTTCTCTGCTTAATGGGTTTCCGATTTTTGTTTGATCTAAAGCTTTAGACAAAGCATTCTGAACATCACCAATTAAGTGTTCAGGAACGATGATTCTTCTGATTGCAGTACACTTCTGTCCTGCTTTTGTAGTCATTTCGTTACGAACTTCTTTGATGAATAAATCGAATTCAGGAGTTCCCGGTTTTGCTTCCAATCCAAGAATTGAACAGTTCAGGGAATCTGCTTCCATATTGAAACGAATCGCATTTCCTGCAATAGATGGAAGTGATTTTAATTTTCTTCCTGTAGTTGCTGAACCTGTGAACAATACAGAATCTCCATCCTGTACATAATCTAAGATATTTCCCGGTTCTCCGCACACTAACTGAACAGCTCCTTCAGGAAATACTCAAACCGGCC
>CBFQYI010000401.1:0-4531 GCA_965720825.1 uncultured Chryseobacterium sp.
AAGTCTTCTTTTGAAAACTGGTTGGCTACAAAATTTACGAGATCATTTTTCTGGCTTCTGTCGATACCAATACCTCCGAGACCTTTTACAAGGCTTCCGTACCATGCTTTGGTATGAGCATCTTTAATGATGATTTTCAAAGGTTTTTCCAGTGACCAATAGGCGAAATTTCCTAAAATGTACTCCATATTATGGGTATGTGGTGCTACCACTAGGATACACCTGTTTAGGTTGTTGACATCGCCCTGAAGAACGACTTTCCAACCTAATACTTTTAACATTGCTTTGCCTAATAGCTTTTTCATATATTTCTTGGATTAAAAACAAAAAAGTATAACCAAACTTTGGTTATACTTTACAAATATATTGAAATATTATTGCTCTTAAAACAAACCGCTAATTAAATCTACGATTTTCATTACGAATTCCATTGCAAATTGTATCATGATAAGGCTGTGTTTTTGATTGGTTGGTTATTAAATTTTAGCTTTACGAAATTAAACCTTTTTTTTCACATAAGAAACTAAATGTGGTTTTATTTTTACTTTTCTGAGAGAAGAAGGGTGTGAATTTCAAACGGTTGCCATCCACCCACACCTTCTACCACTCTCTGAAGTTAATTATTTAGTTTGTATGGAAATTTCGTTTTTTCCGTCTTTGATTTTGATGTCCATATCTTTATTTGATTTTTTGATAGTGGACACTGCAGAATCAATAACTTTCTTTGCCTGGTTGTTCGGAACTTTTTTACCGTTTACAATGATGCTGTCTTTGTCATCAGAGTTGTATTCGATGCTGGAACCGTTTACCGTTATTTTATTTTTTTCAATTCTGACATTGTTGTTGTCTTCATCTCTGTCCTGATCTTCATCGTTGATACCGTCTCCGTCTAAATCTCCATCCATGTGGATATGGTCTTTATTCATAGAGATAACCACTGCTTTTTGCGGAACTACAAGTTCATAATCAAGGCTGTAATCTCTGAATCTGTGCTCGTATGGATATTTGATGTAATTAGGAAGTAATATTTTGTTATTTACAACTTCTACAGGAACAGTAAGCTGAATAGGGAAGTTATATCCTTTTCCTTCTTTTTTAATGATCAGATAAGGTGTTTTAATATCTGGTTTTCTGGTTACATCTACAGAAATATAATCTTCTTCATACACTGTTCTTTTATCAGAATAAATATCATTGTTGTACCCTTTGAAATTCTGAGGAATGTTGATCTGTTTTATATCTACATACACTGTATCTGAAGTGGTGTTGATGGCAACATTTTCTACATCTTCCTTGCTTCCTCTGTAAATCATATCTTTCTTAGCCATACTGATTCCGAAGTAAGTTCCAAGTCCGATCAAAAGAAGGAATAAACCACCTACAACCCATCCGATATTTCTCAGTTTTGTTTTTGGTGAGAATATTTTGATGCTTAATAAGCTGAAAAGGATTGCCGGGATTAAACTTCCGATCACCATCATGGCAGCCAGTACTTTATCAAGTCCCTGATCGTCCATGTAGAATCTGATTTCATTAGCTCCCGGGAAGTCTGTATCCATTCCGAAAAGACCGAATAATACAAATACTCCGATAATGCTTCCTACAGCCATCAGTACAAAGAAACCTCCTACAATATACTTGAATATATTCCAAACTCCGCTGCTTGCGTTGTTGATGTAAGGTTTGTTTTCGTTGTAGATTTCTCCGACCCTCTGAGTAGACTCATTGGCAAACTGTACCAATTTATTAGACTCATTCTTAAGATTGTCGAAGTTCATAGGCTTTCCCTGCATTTTCAGGAAATCTGCTGCTGTTTCAGCTTTTGGAAGTACGATCCAAAGGATTACATATAAAAGACCTATTAAAGAAGAGGAAATGGCTGCTGTAAAAATTCCTAATACGAAGATTCCCAGCCAGATTGCTCTCATGGTAGTAATATCCATTCCTACATATTGAGCTAAACCTGCACAAACCCCTGCTACTTTTTGTTTTTCCGGATCACGGAACAATTGTTTTTTATCGGTATAGTTGGATCCTGAATACTCTTTTCTGGCAGATGTTTTTTCAGAAAAATAAGCTTCTTCCTGTTCTTCGATTTTTTCAGGGCTTCCGATTTGTGCGATTACCTTTTCTACATCGGTATCGTTAATCACTTCACGTTTTCCTAAAGAATCTTTGAAGATCTCCACCATTCTTATTTCTATGTCATGCATTACTTCATCAGCCTCAGAAGCCTCCAGAGAGCTTCTCAGTGCGTTCAGGTAATCGCTGAGCTTTATATATGCGTGTTCTTCTATGGTAAAAGAAAAACCTGCGAGTCCTATTGAGAGTGTCTTGTTCATAGCTTTGTTTTTTAATTTTGTTGAGTAATTTGGTTTACTGAGGCTGTCAGTTCATTCCATGTATTGAGAAGTTCATCCAGGAAAAGTTTTCCTTTTTCTGTGATCTGATAATATTTTCTGGGTGGTCCTCCGGTAGATTCTTCCCATCTGTAAGAGAGAAACTCTCCGTTTTTAAGTCTTGTAAGAAGAGGGTAGAGGGTCCCTTCCACTACATCCAGTTTTCCTTTTTTCAGTTCGTCAATAAGATCAGAAACATACATTTCGCGGTTATTGATGAGACTTAGAATACAGAATTCCAGAATTCCTTTTCGCATTTGCGCTTTGGTATTTTCGGTATTCATCTTTGATAAGTTTTGTTAATTAGTTATATAATTTTCGAAGTTCGGAACCTAGCTAGTTGTACCTATTTCGATTTTACATTACAAAGATATGTAAATTAAATGGTAATATGCAATACAAAGTAGTGAAATTTTTAAAATAAATAATGTAATTAATTGATAATCAATTTAATAATTTTCCACAGGGTTTTTTGTGAAAATGGATTTGAGTGGAAAATGTCTAAAAAATCTCTAAATTTTAAATGAAATTGAAAGAAATGCAGAGGAAAAAAAATGATCATTCATTAATTATTGTTTATTACCGATTACTTATTACTCATATCATAGCCCCGATAGAAGCGGTTACCCCACAGCCGCGCAGGGATCAGAAAGGCGCGAGGAGTATGAGCGGATAGCGGGAAACATCTTCTAATAAACAGATATCCTTTTATTTGAAGGAATAAAACTGTTTCAAATTCTGAGAGATAATAAGATTGAGATTTTGAGATCGGTATTATGATTCGTATTTTTGTTAGCAATAGAAAACACTTAAATCCAAATTACTATTACCATGAATATTTTAAATAAGTATAAGAACTTATCGGCTTTTCTTGTATTGGGTCCTTTATGTTTCGGACAATATCAGTTTGAAGTAAAAAATGGGTCAAAAAACTATAGTGCCGTTATCAAGATAGAAAATTGTTATGACAGCCGATGCAGTGGAAAGGGGACTGTGGAGCTGTTTGATAACAGAAACAGTAAGGTACAGACTTTTGTTTCCGATGATCTTGTTCTGGAAACAGAAGAAAACAAGAAGCTGACCCCAGGGAAAATGATTCAGTTAACGAAGCCGCAAAATTCTGTGATTATAGATGATTTTAATTTTGACGGAACAGAAGACATTGCCATAAGGAACGGAAATATGGGGAACTATAGTGCTGCTTCATATGATGTATATGTGTTCAATAGTACCAGAATGGCGTTTGTGAAAAGTAAAGAGCTTACGGACCTTGCTTCCAATTCCCTTGATATTTTTGATGTTGATGCCAAACGTAAACGCCTCATCAACTATGGTAGATCAGGATGCTGCAAAATTTTCACGATGGAATATGCGGTAATTCCGAATAAAGGACTTGATATGGTCTTTGAAAAGGAAGAAGATACAACCAATGAAGGTCAGGTAAAGGTAATAACGAAAGAAAAGCTCAATAATAAATGGAATACCAAAACGAAGGTATATCCTGCAGATCAATATAATAGAAAATAAGAAGTAAGATGAAAATTCAGAAAGAGATCGATTTTATTCTGGCAGTAGATGCACTTAAAAATGTACAGCGAAGAAATTATAATGCAGACGATTCCCGAAGAGAGAATACAGCGGAACACTCCTGGCAGATTATTATTCTTGCTCAGATCCTTTATCCGTATGCTAAAAACCGTGCAGATATTGATTTGTTGAGAGTGATAAGAATGCTTTCCATTCATGATCTTGTAGAGATTGAAGCTGGAGATACTTTCATTTTTGACGAACAAGCAATGATAGGAAAGTTTGAAAGAGAGAAAGCTTCTGCTCAGAAAATCTTTGGAATTCTGGATGAACCTTTACGTACAGAGTTTTTTAACCTGTGGCTTGAGTTTGAAGATGAGAAAACACCGGATGCTATTTTTGCCTGTGGAATTGATAGAATCATGCCGTTTATCTTAAATTCTCATACCTCCGGAAAGAGCTGGACTGAAGCTGGAGTGACAGAAAAGCAAATCCGAAATATGCTTGAAAATGCGATCAGCAGAGCATCGGACGAAATGGGAGAGGCTTTTGAACTTTTATTGAGCCAAAGTCTGGAAACAGAAAAAGTGGTAAAATAGCTTTGA
>CBFQYI010000402.1:0-4520 GCA_965720825.1 uncultured Chryseobacterium sp.
GGATGTCCCGGCTGTAAACCAATAGTACCCAATGTTCTTTGTGTGAATACAAAATTAATTAAGCTCACCACCATTACTATTGAAGCAAGTCCGAAAGCAATATGCCATCTCATTTCTTCTGCAATAATGTTGCTTAAAAATTCTCCTTTACCGATGGCAATACACAAATAACCTCCTAATAATGCCCCAAGGTTAATTCCCGCATAGAAAAGTGAGAATCCTGCATCCGCTCTTGAATCATTCGGTTTGTAAAGCTGTCCCACCATAGATGAAATATTAGGTTTAAAGAAACCTGTCCCTACTACGGTGAATGCTATTCCTAAGAAAAAGAATTTGTGTGGATCGGTAGCAAGAATTAAACTTCCTACGATCATCAGCAGACCGCCCCAGAACAAGGATTTTCGGAATCCTAAAATTTTATCGGCAAAAAGACCTCCTACAAAAGTGAAGGCATATACGAAGGCCTGGGTTGCACCATATTGAAGGTTAGCTTCTTTTTCATGGAAGTTAAGCTGTGAGATCATAAAGAAAACCAGCATTCCACGCATTCCGTAGAAACAGAAACGTTCCCACATTTCAGAGAAAAACAGGCTCCAGATTTGTCTGGGATATTTTCCTTTGAAATTTTGTATTTCATCTAAAGTTAAGCTCATAATGATATATGATTAAGTTCTAATTAGGGTTTTTATTTTCCTGATCCAGTTCAAAACGAATTCTGTCTTGGTCAATAATTTGTTTTAATTCTTCTTCTTTGGGGAGGTACAGCAGGTATTTGCTGGCAAATAAATTGTTTTTATCATTCAAAACAGAATATTTTACAATTGTTTCATCTTTTTCTGAACATAATAAAATTCCGATGGTTGGGTTATCTCCTTCTCCGCGTTTCAGGTCATCATACATTCTTACATACATATCAATTTGTCCAATATCCTGATGAGAAAGTTCCCCGGTTTTTAGATCAATGATGACAAAGCATTTTAAAATGTAATTATAAAAGACAAGGTCAATATAAAAGTCTGAGGTATCGGTTGAAATATGTTGCTGCCTGGCTACAAAGGCAAATCCCTTCCCAAATTCAAGTAAAAACTTTTGAATATGATCAATAATGGCTGTTTCAATTTCTTTTTCGGAGAATTGTTCATCAGCTTTTAACCCAAGAAATTCAAAAATATAAGGATCTTTTAAAACACTGTGAATACTTTCCGGAGAAGACTTTTTATGCTGTAAAACCCGTTCGTAAGCAAGGGAATTAATTTGTCTTTTGAGGTCTCTTACATTCCAGTTATTTTGAACAGCTTCATTTAGATAATAATGCCTTTTCTCTTTATTGTCCTGGCTTGAAAGTAGTCTGTAATGAGACCAACTCAATTGTTGAGACAATGTGTCAACAATTGGAAATGCAGTATAAAATTTCCGCATATTGGATAGATTGGTGTAATCAAACCCTTTTCCAAATTCTAAAGTGAGTTTTTCAGAAAGCTTTTTCAGTGTATACTTTCCATATTCTGCGCGTTCTTTTCCCTGTTGTTCATCTTCTACAATAAGTTTTCCAATCTGCCAGTAGGTAAGCAGTAGCGTAGAATTCGCTATTCGAAAAACTTTTTCGCGCGATTGTCTAACAATTTCCTTTACGGATTGGAATAAAGAATCTTCGGAGATTTCCATCGTACGAAAATAAAAAAAACCTCTGACTTGGCAGAGGTTTTATTATATTTTGTTGATACAATTAGTTTACACCGTGCATCATTTTCTTTAAGATAGGCGAAATTAGACCTAAAATCACAGAAGCAATACCACAAAGCACTACGAATACCATGAAGAATTCAAATAGATTGTGAATTTCAAATCCTACAAAAGTAGGGTTGTGTAATGGAAGCTGAGCTTTATCAAAAGCGGCTACCTGATCAGCTGTCAGGGTTACTTTTTTATCCAAAACATCCTGTAAATTAACTCCCATTTCTTCAGCTTTCTTGAATTTATCACCTGTCGCAGGGATAAGTGCTCCTAATGAACCTGCTAATGCATAACCTGCTGCGTTAGAAATGAAAAAAACACCGTATAGTAATGAAGCAAATCTTTTTGGAGCCAGTTTACCCACTAATGATAAACCAATTGGAGAAAGGCAAAGCTCACCACAAGTCTGGATGAAATACAGTAACATTAACCATTTGATGGCTAACAAACCTGAGTTTCCAAGATCTTTTACATTGTGTGCAATAATGAAATAAGAAAGAGCAATTAATGCTAGTCCCATAGCTTGTTTGAACGGAGATACAGGCTCTTTTCCTTTAGCTCTTAACTTGTCCCAGCATAAACTGAAAGGAACCGCTAAAAGAACTACGAAAATACCGTTGAAGATCTGTACCATTGAAGGAGGCATATTCCATCCGAAAATGTTTCTGTCAGTCTGGTTATCTGCAATAAATGTTAATGAAGATCCTGCCTGCTCAAATGCTGCCCAGAAGAAAATAATAAAGAATGATACGATGTAGATTACCCAGATTCTCTGTCTTTCTACCTTATTTTCAGCAGAAGACATAATTAAGAAGGCAAGAGCAATACCAGCCGAATAGATGAATGGATAAATGATCCCTTTAATCAACTGTCCCATTTCTACGGAGTTGAATCCAAACTCCCCTACAAGAAGGTATCTGAAAACGAAGAATAAAACAACAAATATTGCTCCGGTGATTCCTAAAGCCTGACCAGAGAATTTAGCAGTTTGTGTTTCGCCTTCTTCGAAGTCAGCACTTGTATTATTTTTTGGTAACCCTCCGATAGGTCTTCCTTCAGGAGTTACTACGTATTTGTTTTTAAGGATAAAGAATGTAATTGTTCCGATTACCATAGCAATAGAAGCAGCTAAGAATCCCCATTTGAAAGCGAAGATATCTCTTACTCCAGTTGCAGCATCTTTTACGTCTCCTACGTATGGACAGATAAACTGACCTAAGAATGCCCCAATGTTGATCCCCATATAGAAAATGGTGAAAGCAGAATCCAGTTTAGATTTTTCCTGCTTTGGATAAAGGCTTCCTACCATTGAGGAAATATTCGGTTTGAAGAATCCGTTACCAAAAATGATCACGAATAATGCCAGCCACATGATAAGTTTAGCACTTCCAATATCCGCTGAGAAAGTAGAGGCACTGATGAATAATAAGAACTGGCCAATAGCCATTAATGATCCACCAATGATGATCGCATATCTGTTCCCGATATATTTATCAGCAATAAATCCTCCCAAAAGAGGGGTTAAATAACATAAAGCTAGAAATCCACCATATATGATTGCTGCATCAGCTTCTTTTATTAATAAGGAATTTACCATGAAGAGCGTCAAAAGAGCTCTCATTCCATAAAAGTTGAAACGCTCCCACATTTCTGTTCCGAAAAGAACCCATAATCCTTTAGGATGCCTGGAATTCTTATTCTCTACAAATTCATCCGGTTTCGGACTCAATGCTTCAATATTATCCATTTCTATTGTTAATTTTTGTTAAGACTGACAAATATAGTTTATTTTGGGTTTTTGGCAAGGTTTTAATTTTATTTTTAAATAAAAAAGCTGCGGAACTCTTCCGCAGCTTACTTATCTTTATAATATTAAGGATTTTAATGCCCTTTTTCTGTCATAATTTTATTCAACCTTTTTAACATAGAAACGCCTAAAAGTGTAGCAAATATTAACAATGCGAAGTTCACAAGGAAATAATTCGTTTTGTTTTCGTAATTGTACCATGTGCTTGCCAGAATTCCTGAAAGCTTATTTCCAACGGAGTTTGCCAGAAAGAACCCTCCCATCATCAATGCCGTAATCCTTGCAGGGGAAAGCTTGGAAACAAATGAAAGTCCCATTGGAGATAAGCATAGTTCCCCAATGGTAATTACTCCATAGCTGGCAACCAGCCATAGAGGTGATACTTTTACAGCGCCATTGTCTCCGGCCATTACCGCTAAAACCATTACCAGACAAGAAAGCCCCGAAATAAATAGTCCTAAAACAATCTTGGTAGGTGTTAAAGGTTCTTTTCCTTTTCTTCTCAGCAATGCCCAGAAACCAACAATAACAGGAGTCAGAGCAATAACCCAGAATGGATTGATAGACTGGAATAATTCTGTATTGTATAAATATACTTTGTTTTCAGGATTTTTCTCAAGAGCAGCACGTTGTTCGGGAGATATGTTTTTAAAATAAACATCTTTTCCCATTTCCTTTTTAGTCTCACCATTATCATCTTTCTGAGAACGGAACTGATTGTCATAAACAGGAGTTTCTTTGTTTTCATAACTTTTCCCTTCCACCATATAAATTCCTTCCAATGGCTTTTCAAGAGAAGCAGGAACACTTCTGTCCGTATAATAATTAGCCCATCTTGTTAAAGCTGTCCCGTTTTGTTTGAAAACAGCCCAGAAGAACATACTGATCAGGAATACAGAAAGTAATGCTCCGATAGATGCTTTTTCGTCAGGTTTAGCTTTAAAGTAAAGAGATGAATAGAAATAAATAACAGGTATAC
>CBFQYI010000403.1:0-4510 GCA_965720825.1 uncultured Chryseobacterium sp.
CTGTACTGTTGAATTGCTCTTCCTGCTGTACCTCCACTACCATTAATTTCGAAGATAGATTCAGCATTATTTTCCCCTGAAACTTTATAAATCTCCTGGAAATTAGGTGTCAATGAATACCCTGTAACCAAATTAGTTTCATCTACTGCCAGCTGCCATTTTTTCTGGTATAAATACACTTTAGCTAAAAGTGCATGGGCAGCACCTTTTGTAGCTCTTTGTCCTCCGGTTCCAGTAGGTAAAACTGCTGCAGCGTCTTTAAGGTCTTTTTCTATAAATGCATAAATTTCTTCTTTACTTTTTCTTGTAAGCGTCATCAATTTATCCGCTTCAACTCCTGTTACAGGAATGTGATCTACCAATGGAACTCCTCCAAAAGATCTCACTAAAGTAAAATACATGAATGCTCTTAAAAACTTAGCTTCTCCAGCTAATCTTTCACGTAGTTGAGGATCAGCTTTATCCAATTGAGGAAGATATTTCAGTGCCTGATTACATCTGTTTATCCCTTGATAATTAGACGCAAACAATTCTTTAAATGATGGAGTTGAAGGTGTAAATGTCAAAGCATCTAAAATATCTTTATCCGAGCCTGAATCACTTGCACTTGAACCTTTATCTGCATCATCAGAAACAATTGATGTAACCCCTATCCAGGCAAACGTACTCATATTCCAGTCTAAAAATTTAGCGTAAATAGACGTAACTAAACTATTCGCTCCAGCATCATTATTATATATTTCACCTAATGCAGACTCAGGAATTGCTTCTGTAGGTGATACATCTATAAAGTCATTACTGCAACTTTGGTTAACAGCTCCTAAAATTAAAAATGCAGCTGCTATGATATATTTCTTATTCATTTTTTAAAAATTTAGGTTAACACCAAATACAAAAGATCTCAATGTAGGGTAAGCATCCAGTTCTACTCCTGCACGTTTATATGGATCTCCTTCTGCAGTAGGGTCAGCAGGATTGTATCCAGATAGTTCTGAAGAATATCCTGAATATTTCTGGAACACAAAAGGATTAATTGCACTTACATAAAGTTTAATTGATTTTACATAATCAGTTAAGTTCTTAAATGTATATCCTACAGAAATATTATTGATTCTGAAATAATCTCCGCTTTCTAAATAGAACGTTGATGCAATTGGGATATTTGCTGGATTTACAGGATTCGCGGCATTAGTGTTTGTTGGGGTCCAGAAATCATTCGCTACGGAAGCCTCAACATTTTCACCACCATTTCTTTGTGCTTTTTTACCATTGTATACTTTAAATCCAAAAGCTCCATAACCACACAAGGCAAAGTCCCAATTTTTATAAGACATTGATATATTTACACCTAACGTTGATTTTGGGATGTAAGAGTCAAAGAAACGTCTGTCTCCCGGATCTGCACTTCCTGTAACTCCGTTACCATTCAAGTCTTTAAACTTCAGGTTACCATTTGCGTCATAACCATCAGCTTCCCATAAATAGAAACTTCCTAACGCATACCCAACTGCATTAGCATTGAAAAGTTTAGTATCTTGTCCGTTTCCAAGATTCCCTCCAACAATTTGAGAAACAGGTTTAGAAAGATCAATGCTGGCAAGTTTGTTCTTATTATAAGAATAATTAGCACCAATTGAATAGGTAAAATCTTCACCCACTTTATCAGCCCAGTTTAGACTTACCTCAGCACCTTTATTGACAACACTTCCCATATGAGAATAATTCAAATCAGAAATTCCGGTTGCCATATATGGAACAACACCCAAAATAAGATTTTTGGTTTTTCTGTTATAAATATCAAACGTACCTGTCAATCTTTTATCCAGGATTCCAAAATCCAATCCTAAAGAAGATTCTTCTGTAACTTCCCATCCTAAGTCAGGATCGTAACCTTTATTAACAGTAACTCCATTACTTACTGGTGAGCTTCCAAACGCATAATTGTAATTTGCTCCCATTGATAGTGGTAAATAATTCAATGGAACATTCTGGTTACCAATTTTACCCCATCCTCCTCTAATTTTCAACAAATCAAAGAAGCCATCCTTCATAAAATTTTCTTCCGAGATAACCCAACCTGCACCAAACGATGGGAATGTCCCCCATTTATTACCAGCAGCAAATTGAGAAGAACCATCTCTTCTGATTGTTCCACTTAATAAATAACGATTCATAAATTTATATTGGAATCTTCCGAAATAAGAAATTGTAGTATTTCTGTTTCCTTTTATAGATTCAAGAGCTTTAGTATCATTATCACTATACAGATTTCCATAATAATCAACTCCGCTAAGGTTCCAGTAATCTTGTGAAACAGGAACATCTTTTCTGTTAATAATTAAAGTCTCCAAACCATTCTTGACTGAAGCTTCTGTACCTACAACAACTTCAATATCATGATTTTCAACTTTCTTGGTATATGTCAAGTAATTATTAAGCAGCCAGTTGTAGTAATTTTGACTTTTATTGGTCAATCTTGTAAGTGGTGATGTAGTTGAATATTGATTTTCCGTTCTCATCGGATCGCTATCCAGCCAGAAAGATTTAGAATTTACGAAATTGTAATATTTATAATTACCATATTCTCCACTAAACTGAGATGTGAACTTTAAGTCTTTAAAAATATCGACATCAAGCTTTAATCCACCTTGCAATAAGAAATTTCTACCTCTTTGATTATCGTAAGCGAGCTGCATCACAGGATTACCTACGTTATTAAATCTTCCCCCTTCGTAATCGATATTTCCAGTAGTTTTATTATAAATAGGCTGGCCATATTTCCCATTCGGATAATATACAGGAACTAATGGTGATTGTTTGTAAGCATTTGTGAAAGCGCCATACGATTTAGGCGTATCATTAGTAAAAGTAGCACTTAAGGTCTGAGCTAATCTGATACCTTTAGTAATTCTGAACTCGTTATTCGTTCTTACTGTAGTCCTGTTATAATTTGTCCCTTTAAGGATAGATTGCTCATCGTAATTACTTAAACTTAAAAAGTATTTTGCAACTTCTGAAGATCCGGAAATAGATAAATTATGTTGGTTGTAAATACCTGTTCTTGTAATTTCTTTAAACCAATCAGTATTGTATGGTTGATTAGGATTCAGATAATTACTTGCTTTACCTGCGTTATTATAATTCGCAAATTCAGATCCATTAGCCATTTTGATGGTTTTTAAAGGACTTCTAAATCCAACCAACCCATCATAAGAAACGCTTAACTTTCCTCTACCTGACTTTGTCGTAATGATAATTACCCCATTAGCAGCTCTGTTACCATAGATTGCCAATGCTGCTGCATCTTTTAATACATCATATGTCAGAATATCATTAGAGTTAATATTGTTGATGTTATCAGTAAACATTCCATCAACTACATACAAAGGTGTTCTTCCACCCAATACTGTACCAAGTCCTCTGATCATCACTGTTGGAGTAGATCCCGGTGCATCGGAAGCAATTACCTGTACCCCGGCTGCTTTACCCTGAATGGCTTGTGATGCATTCAATACTTTGGTTCTGGTTACTTCTTCTGCGCTGATAGAACTAATAGAAGTAGTGTTATCTACTTTTTTACGGCTACCATATCCAATCATCACGACTTCGTCAATCTTCTGGACTTTAGCAGAATCCTGCGTAACCTGTGCATCAACGTTCATACCGAAATACAACACGGCAATGAGACATGAATACTTTAAATTACTTTGTTTCATATAGTTTCAATTTTATTCAAATAAATCAAATTCATTCTGTCTCTAAATAGTGGAGTTATTTAAAATCTCAAAAAAAGACATTAGCCAAAAATATAAAAAATATCGAACAATGTTAAATTATCTTAAATATTTAAATATCCCCCTTTTTTGTTACATCAAAAATGATAAATATTCAGGTTTTATAATTTTATATTCAAAATAATTATCAATTTACCGTTATTTTACGAATGTTAAATTAATATTTCCACGCTAAAAATTCACCAAATCCAGCACTCAATTTAATATTTTGTTAAATTGAGAATAGTAATTACCTTTGGTGCAGTTTTTGACAAAAGCATCTTAGAAATACATAATAAAAAGATCAATGAAAAAATATATCATTGCAGCCGCTCTTTTAATCGGGACCGGTGCTGTTATTACCACCAGTGTACAATCATGCACGTCACTGGCTACATCAGACATGGGGCTTTCCATTATAAAAAGAATTCTGCTCAATGGTATTGATAAAGGAATGGGCATCTACGGAAACAAAGAAGCGTTTCTGCAGAATAATATGGTAGACAAAGCGCTTCCCAAAGAGTTGAGAGATATCAATTCTACGCTGGAAAAAATTGCGCCATCACTGGTAGCCAAAGAAAGAGAATATATCGAACAGGCAGCAGCTTACACCGTTAATACTTCGAAACCTATTTTGCAGGATGCAGTAAACAGTCTGAATGCTCAGGATGTCACGAGAATTATGCAGGGAACTACCGCAACCCAGATTCTGAAGGAAAAAACATCCCAACAGCTTA
>CBFQYI010000404.1:0-4500 GCA_965720825.1 uncultured Chryseobacterium sp.
TCATTTTTACTGCCTCTTTCTATTGATATTAAAATGGTGTTATTTGTGAAAATATTAGTATTTATATTAACATCAAAAATCTATCGCCTGAAATCTCCAGTTCAGCGTGTCTACCAATGTCAACTGATTGACATTCACCGGAAGATCTGTGATAATTTTCAATGCCTGAAGAGCCATCATACTGCCTATCATTCCTGGAAGAGCTCCCACCACACCAAGGCTGTCACAATCCGGTATATCTTCATCAAAAGGCGGTTCAGGGAAAATATCCCGTAAATTTTTACTTCCGCTATGATTAAAAACAGCAACCTGCCCTGAAAATCCTAAGATACTTCCGTAAACCAAAGTTTTCTTTAGCTTCACACAGGTATCGTTCACCAAATATCTTGTAGAAAAATTGTCAGAGCCATCAACAATAACATCATAGTGAGAAATGATTTCTTCGGCATTCTCTTTATTGATTTTCTCTTCAATTCCTATCACTTTAACCTGATGATTGAGTTCTCTTACAAATGTTTCTGCACTCTTTACTTTGGATACTCCTACTCTGTTTTCATTATGAATGATCTGCCGGTTCAGATTATGAAGCTCAACCTCATCAAAATCTGCAACTCCCAAAGTTCCTACTCCTGCAGCAGCCAGATATTGAATAACAGGACTTCCCAAACCTCCTGCCCCAATGACAAGAACTTTAGAAGACCTTATTTTCTTTTGTCCTTCCAATCCTATCTCTTCAATAAATATCTGCCGGCTGTACCGTGAAAAATAATCTTCTTTTTTCATGCTTTATAATCAATAATCATTGAACCATTAAGATTCTTTAAGCTTTTAAGAATAGTTAAGGTGAGCTTCGCTTGAAAAAGATACTGTGTTAAAAATCTTCGATTTTTCTTAATTAAGCTTCACCTCTTCCAACTCCTTAATGGTTTTAAAAATTTAAAATCCACTATAAACAGAATCCCAATCTTTCATCACAGGATCATAACCTGCTTTTTTGATCATGATTTTAATTTCATCCATACTTCGTTCATCACTGGTTTCAAACTGTTCCAGAGATTCTTTGTCCACCGCATACCCTCCCGGATTGGTTTTTGAACCTGCACTCATAGCAGTTGCTCCCAGAGATACAATATTATTTCTGAATACTTCATTTTCTCTGGTAGAAATGGAGATTTCAAGGTCTTCGTTCCAGATTCTGTAGGCACAGATCAGTTGAAGAAGGTCTTTATCTTCCATAATAAAATTAGGTTCAATAATCCCTTCTGCCGGTCTGAGTCTTGGAAAGGAAACAGAAAATTTACTTTTCCAGTACTGCTTCTGAAGATAATCGATGTGTAATGCATTGAAAAAACTATCCACCCTCCAATCTTCAAGTCCAAGGAGAACTCCGAGCCCAATTTTATGAATTCCCGCTCTTCCTATCCTATCCGGTGTTTCCAGACGGAAATGGAAGTTAGATTTTTTACCTTTCGGATGGTATTCTCTGTAGACGTCCTGATGATAGGTTTCCTGATACACCAAAACGGAATGTACTCCTTCTTCATGAAGTAACTTGTATTCGTCTTCCATTAATGGCTGAACTTCAATGGATATATTGGAAAAATGAGGTTTTAGCTTACGGACAGCATTCTGAAAATAAGGGACTCCCACTATTTTATTGGCTTCACCACTTACCAGCAATACATGATTCACTCCCATTGACTTCAGTACTGAGGCTTCAATCATCAGTTCCATATCGGAAAGGGTTTTCCTTTTCAGGTTATTATCGAGGCTGAATCCGCAGTAGGTACAGATATTCTGACATTCATTGCTGAGATACAACGGTGCATACAACTGAATGGTTTTTCCAAATCGTTTTTGAGTGAGCATCTGCGTCATTCCTGCCATCAGCTCCAATTCCTGAGAAGCGGCTGGTGACAGGAGATTCAGGAAATCGTCAAGGGTTTTATTCTTTTTTTGAAGACTGTATCTTACATCGGCCAGACTTACTTTTTCAAGCTTATTCTTTACCTCATCCCACTGATAGTTTTCAAAAACATCTTTAAAGCTTTTCATGAGTCTGATTTATTCAAATAAAAACGAAGTAAGCGGGCTTGAAGCTTCAGCATGGTTGGCAATAGCACCTAATCCTGATTCAAAAGCTCTTCTTCCGGCAATCACACCTTCTTTAAAAGCAACAGCCATATTCAGCGGATTTCTGGCTACAGCAATGGCAGTATTCACCAAAACGGCATCTGCTCCCATTTCCATTGCTTTTGCTGCATCTGATGGTGCCCCGATTCCGGCATCTACCACTACGGGAACATTACTCTGGCTGATGATTATTTCCAGAAAATCCTGTGTTCTTAATCCTTTATTGGTTCCAATAGGTGCTCCCAAAGGCATTACTACAGCTGTTCCGGCATCTTCTAGACGTTTACATAAAACAGGATCGGCATGGATGTAAGGCATTACAATAAATCCTAATTTGGCCAATTCTTCAGTGGCATATAAGGTTTCAATAGGATCCGGCAGTAAATATTTCGGGTCCGGATGAATTTCCAGTTTTACCCAGTTGGTTTCCAGCGCTTCTCTGGCTAATTGTGCTGCCAATACCGCTTCTTTGGCAGTTCTTGCTCCGGAAGTGTTGGGCAGAAGGTGAACGTTGGTTTCTTTTAATGAATCAAGCAGATCGTCTTCATTGGATTGGGCATCAATTCTTTTGAGCGCCATCGTTACCATATTGGTTTCGGATGCGATGACAGATTGTACCATATCTCTCATACTTCCGAATTTTCCTGTTCCTAAAAACAGTCTTGATTCAAAAATTCTTCCTGCTATTTCTAATTTCTGATTGTTCATATCATTACTTTTTTTAGTTCATTAATAATAGTCGGCTGTTTTGTAATGAGCCCGGATACAGCCACACCATAAATCCCGATTTCCTGTAACGGCAAAATATCTTCAAGGGTAACTCTTCCTATTGCAAATATTTTGGGAATGTCTATTGATTTTTCTCTTAACCCATCAATGATATTCTGGTAGCCTTCAAATCCAAGAACAGGACTCAGCTTTTCTTTGGTTGTGGTAAATCTCAATGGTCCTAAACCGATATAATCACAAGATTCTTTGATTCTCTGGATGACATCTGAAAGGGTATTAGCCGTTCCGCCAATAATTTTATTTTCACCTAAGATCAATCTTGCTTCTTCAATGGTACTGTCGTTCAATCCTAAATGAACCCCATCTGCATCTATTTCTTTGGCTATGTGTACATGGTCATTGATGATACAAACCGCCTGATATTTTGAACAAAGTTGTTTTGAAATTTCACAGAGTTGGATTAATTCGTTTTCAGGAGCATTTTTCCATCGAACCTGCACCCATTTGATCCCGTTGTCTAAGGCTTTTCGGATACAAAGTTCCTGTTCCTGTTGGGTATTTCCCTGTGATATGTATTGTAATTTTTCCATGTTTACTATGAATGTGTTCCCAGTAAAGAGGGATTGCTTTTTAAAAATTTTTCGATGTATAATTTTCCCTTTTTGCAGGCGGTTTCCATACTTTTCCCTTTGGTAAGCTCAGCTGTGATGGCTGATGATAAAACACAGCCGGAACCATGTTTAGGGAAATAATCTTTATTGTGCCCGTTGGATTGTAAAACAATTTCTGTTTCCTTTTCAACTAAAATATCCGTTCCTAAATGATCTTCCCGATGCCCTCCTTTGATTAATAATGAACATTGATGAGTATCCGGTAAAAGATTATTCTCCTTTAAAACACTGTATTCATTATAGTTAGGAGTTATTAAACTGAATTGATTAACCGTACTTTTTAATTGAGAAAGTGTTTCAAGATCAAAAAAAGTGAATTCGGAAGTACTTTTCAGAACGGGATCCCAGACGATTTTAACTTCAGGGTTTCCTTTTTGAACTGTTTCAACAATCTTACCCAGAAATTCGGCATCCTTCACTATTCCTATTTTCACGGCTGAAACGGGATAACTTTCCATCATCACCTGAATAGCTTCAGTTACTTCGCCTATGGGCCGCCATTCTAAACTCAGGCATTTCGAAGCAGTTTGCAATGTTAATGCTGTACATACTCCCAACCCCATTACTTTTGATTGCTCAAAGGTTTTACTATCTGATAATAAACCTGCTCCACCACTGGGATCCAAGCCTGCGATACTCATGACATAAGGACGTTCCTGCACTTTTTGAATATATTTAAGGGTTCTTCACTTTCCCAGATGGCACCTAATAAAGCTGCTCCATCTGCATCTGATTCGAAAACTTGATGAATATTATCCTGATTAATTCCTCCAAGGGCAATCAATTTGACATCTCGATTGTTCCGATGTTTTATTTCTTCCTTTATGGTAGAATCCAGTCCATATCCTTTTTTGGAGATACTTGGAAAGAACGGGCTTATGAAAGCATATTCCCATTCTTTATCCAAAGTATTGTATGTTTTGATATCGTGTACTGAAGTTGAAATGATATTGTCTTTCACAAAAGA
>CBFQYI010000405.1:0-4496 GCA_965720825.1 uncultured Chryseobacterium sp.
CAACATTACTAACAATCTTCAGGAATTCAGTAATTTAGGAGTAAAAACAACAGGTTCGGTAGCGAATACGAATACCCTGAACTGGATCAAAAACAAGTATCTTTCTTACGGCTATACTGCCGGCCAGATAGAAGAAAGTCCTTTTACCTTTGGAAGTACCAGCTCTAAAAATTTAATCATTACCAAAACAGGAACGCTGTATCCTAACAATTATGTCATTATCTGCGGGCATTTCGACACCATTTATGGTCCTGGAGTGAATGATAACGGCAGCGGAACGTCTATCATTCTTGAAGCTGCAAGGATTCTGAAAAATGTTCCCACTGAATATTCTATAAAGTTCATCCATTTTTCCGGAGAAGAGCAAGGATTAAAAGGAAGCAGCCATTATGTGAACAATGTGGTATATCAGGGAGGTGTCCGCAAATTGGATATCAAACTGGTCTTCAATCTGGATCAGGTAGGCGGAGTGAAAGGAAACAACAATACAACGGTATATTGTGATGAAGATCAGGGAGGTGTTTCCAGTAACAATGCCGCTTCTGCAGCTGTCACTCAACAGCTTAGAAATTGTACAGCACTCTACTCTCCTCTTCTGACTGCTGTAGATCCGGCTGCTGATACAGATTATATTCCTTTTGAGCAGAAAGGTGAAGTGATAACCGGATTTTTTGAAAGAATAAGAAGTACTTACCCTCACAGCTCTAAGGATACTTTCACTAATATGGATCCTGTTTATGTCTACAAGATCGGGAAAGCAACTGTGGGAGCATTACAGCATTTTGCAACAGCTTCTACTACGATGAGCAAACCAGCCTCTAAAAATTCACTGGAAACAGTAAAAATCTATCCTAACCCAGCCAATAATATCCTGAATATTGAATTACCGGATTCTAAGGCAACCAACTTCAGTTTTGAAATCAGTAATTCTATGGGAAGATCTTTATTGAAAGTCAATAATGAAAGAAAGATTAATGTTTCCGCTCTTCAAAATGGAGTATATATTGGAGTTTTGAAAGTGGGTGAAGAAACTCTGGTTAAAAATATTATGATTGAAAGATAAAAATTCAATCCATTGATAATAAAAAAACAGCAGGACTATTCCTGCTGTTTTGTTTATGAATTAAATAACTTTAAAGCTCTTCAATAATCTGTTCTCTGGTTTTGTTATTTAAATGAATAGTTTTTGTTGGAATAAGCTTATTGGGCACTATATTTCCTGCCGGCCTTATCCATTCTTTTACTCCAAAAAGAAAATCCAGTTTTGTATTGGGAGTCTGGAAGTCTATCAGTTCTCCAAAATGATTGGGGTGTCCTTTTTCAGGCATTTCGCCCACTAATTCTGCCAGTTTATTATCCAAAACTATTACACTGAACATCATGGCACTGGAGAATGTACTTTTCCCCACAATCACATAAGTTTTTCCATTAAATCGTAAAGGGTTTTTATCTGCTGTTACAGAACGTGAGTGTATTGGATAATAATCACCATCCTTTATCTTATTATATTCAGATGATTCTTTATTATTCGCTTTTAAATAATCAGCATATTCTTTACTTTTTTTCCATCTTCCCTGGTAGGTTTGGTAAGGTTTGTCTGAAAAGTAATTAATAAGCAAATTTCCCACTGCTGAATTTCCACCGGAATTGTTGTGGACATCAATGACCAGCTTTTTAGCATTGTCTTTTTTGATCTGGGTGAAAATACTATCAAATTTTGTTTTCCACTCTTCTATGGTGAATGTATTCCTATCGTCAAAGGTATTGACTGTTAAATAAGCATAATCCTTTATCTTTTTATAATCAATAGGTTTAAAGCCTTCTCCTTTCTTTGGTTGCATTTTTGATGCATTCGCTTTCAACTGTTCCAAAGAGATGCTTTTAACTAGTGTATGCAATCCACTTTTAAATTTCAGATTGTAATCATCTGTGATAAAGTAGCAGTATTTATTGATCGTAATCCAAAACCGATCAACAGCTATTGGAATTCGTTCTTCTTTTGCTCCCGGAATGGTTTGTGCACAATTTTCCAACACTTCATTGATAGGTATATCATTCAATGAAAGCAATTCATCACCAATGTTCAGTTTATTGTCCGAATAGTTTTCTGTAAGAAGCATTTTTCCATTTTCATATTTAAACTTTAATGGCAATACTTTCATGCTTTTTTTAATGCTGTCTGTAACACAGAAATCAGACATTGAGCTATGTTCATCGTTTAATGTGACAATCAAGGGCTTTGCGAGGTAGTAAAAATCCTTCTGAGTCATGCCATCTTTCAGAGACTTACGGATATCTGTATATTTTTTTTCAAATTCGGATTTTGAAATTTCAGTATAAGGGTTTACATGTGCATTGACTATTTTGTCTTTAATAAAATCTATATCCTGCTCCAGTTGTAGTTTTGTGAATTTCTGAGAGTAAAGTTCATTACAATTTTTCTGAGCAAAAGCAACCTGAACAAACAATACTGCTATCAGGGTTAATTTTAATTTCATGGTATTCGTTTCTAGCCAAATTAGTACTTTAAATGCGGTCTTTGTTACATCTCTTTGCTAAGCTTTATTTCCAATCAGAAACATTTTACCTGTTCTCATTTATCTCTGTCTTTAAGAAACTCTTCAATCTCTTCCATTGAAAATCCTTTGGCTTTTAATAAAATCAGGAAGTGATACAGCAGATCTGCGGCTTCGTTTTTAAAAAGATCTTCATTATCATCTTTTGCTTCTATGACCAATTCCACCGCTTCCTCACCTACTTTTTGAGCCATTTTATTGATTCCTCTCTGATAGAGTGAATAGGTATAAGAATCTTCAGCCTTGGTATCTATTCTCTGTGATATTTTTTCTTCCAGTTCATACAGAAATCCTTTCGTATTTTTTTCTCCGAAACAGCTGAAGCTTCCTGTGTGGCAGACGACATTCTTTGGAACAGCTTTAATTAAAATCGTGTCCTGATCACAGTCGATGTCAATACTTTTTACCGTTAAAAAATTACCGGATTCCTCACCTTTTGTCCAGAGCCTGTTTTTGGAACGACTGAAAAATGTAACAATTCCTTCTTCTTTTGTTTTTTCAAAAGCTTCTTCATTCATGTAGCCCAGCATCAAAACCTGCAATGTTCTGTTGTCCTGAATGATTACCGGAACCAGTCCCTTATCTTTATTAAAATCTATTGTCATCGTACTTCTATTTTTTGAGTTTTTAACTGTTGTTTTAAATCCTGAATTCCTATTTCATTAAAATGGAAAATACTGGCTGCCAATCCTCCTGTAGCTTTTGTTTCATTAAATACTTTAACAAAATCATCTGCCTTACCAGCACCTCCGGAAGCAATCACAGGAATGCTTATATTTTCTGAAACCAGTTTTGTAATGCGAAGATCAAAACCGTTTTTTGTGCCATCACCATCCATCGAGGTCAGCAGAATTTCTCCTGCTCCCAAGCGTGCTGCTTCTTGTGCCCACTCTACCGTAGAGAGTCCGGTTGCTTCTCTTCCTCCTTTGATATGAACCAGATCTTTATCGCTCACTTGCCTTGTATCAATAGCAACCACCACACACTGGCTTCCGAATTCTTTGGCCAGATCAGAGATAAGTCCTGGATTTTTTACCGCTGAAGAATTGATACTGATCTTGTCTGCACCTGCTTCCAAAAGCTTTCTAACATCTTCCACAGACGAAATTCCACCTCCCACTGTAAATGGAATACTAAGCTCTTTTGCAATTTCTTTTACAAGGTCTACAAAAGTCTTCCTGTTTTCAATAGTTGCCGTAATATCAAGAAAAACAAGTTCATCCGCACCTTCCATTTCATATTTTTTAGCAAGTTCTACGGGGTCTCCTGCATTTTTAAGGTCTTCAAAATTGATTCCCTTCACCGTAGCTCCATCTTTGATATCCAGACATGGAATAATTCTTTTCTTAAGCATTTTCAATAAAATTTTGAAGTTGTTGTAAGCTTATTTTTCCTTCGTAAATTGCTTTTCCGATGATGGTCCCTGTACAGCCGATATCTTTCATTTTATACACATCAGCAATCCCTGAGATGCCTCCGCTTGCCACCAGCTGAACAGATGTTTTATATAAAATCTCAATATAAAGCCCGGTAGAAGGTCCTTCCAGCATCCCATCTTTTGCAATATCAGTACAGATAGTGGTCTGTATTCCTTTTTCCTGATACTGAAGGATGAAATCAATGATGTCATTGTCACTTTCTTCGAGCCATCCGGAGGTTTTAATCTTTCTGTTGTCGCAGTCTGCCCCCAGAATAATTTTTTCAGCACCATATTTTTGGATCATTTCATAGCAGAATTCAGGATTCTGGACAGCTATACTTCCTAAAGTGATTTGTTTTGCCCCGGAATTAAAAGCTGTTTCAATATCTTTCTGAGTTTTTAAGCCTCCTCCAAAATCGATATGCAGCGAAGTAGAATCAGCAATATTTTCCAGAATCTTCTGATTGACAATGTGCTTTGATTTCGCCCCGTCCAGATCC
>CBFQYI010000406.1:0-4475 GCA_965720825.1 uncultured Chryseobacterium sp.
GTTCTGATCAGCTTCAGCATCAACTTTATCATTGTATTAACAGCTGCAAGAGTTGCTGTATTCTTTTCCAATAATCCGGTCTGGATAAAAGTCCAGAAATGGTTTATGGCCAGTGTATTAACCTATTTAGCTATAAAAATGGCATTTTCAAAAGCGAAATAAAATCCGGAACAGGTTTCTTTCTGTTCCGAATTCCGGTGTATATTCATATAAAATCTGACTTGAAGAAAGCATCATGGTTATGCACCGCGAATTTGAGATTAATATTCCGGATGTAAAACCGTGAAAATACGTAATTTTGCTGTTCCGTATTATCCTCATCACAACAGGTTTAAAGATGAAACAGACTATTCCCACCTATGATTTAAACGGTATTACCCATCATCAGTTCCATGTTAAAAGGATGGATAAACGGACTCATGATGCTGAGGATATTCTTCTGGACAAAGGAATCCATCGGGACAGTCATTATATTTTCACCTGTATGGAAAGTGGTGATGTAAGAATGATGGTTGATTTTAAAACAGTTGAAGCCAGAGATTCCACTATTTTCTGTGTATTACCTGGGCAGGTACATCAGGGACTTCTCATGAAAGAGGTCTGCGGATGGTTTGTAGCGGTAAAAGCAGAACTTGTTCCTGATTCGGTACGTTGTTTTTTTGACGAATCTCTGGGCGAAATACAACCATTGTCTGTGGACAAAGGCCTTGTTAAAAAGATTAATGCGACAGCCAGTTTACTTCATGCGTCCTATACGAACGAAATGCTTTGCACTAAAGAAGGATTTCTCATCGTTCAATCGCTGCTTAATGCTTTTCTCGGAATGTTTGCCCTGATGTATTCCCGGAAGAATATTTCTCCGGCTTCAGATGAAAATCGTGCTTTACAGCTGTCGAGAGCATTCAGAAGTTTGGTCCGAAAAGATTTTAAAACCATGAAAAGTCCATCTGAATATGCTGCAGCTTTAAATATCACAAGAGGATATTTAACGGAAACCGTTCGGGAAGTCACAGGAAAGCCTGCACAACACTGGATTCATCAGGAAATTTTGATTGAAGCCAAAAGATTACTGGTCTTTACCAATCTGAGTGTAAAAGAGGTGGCTTATGAACTGGGATACAGTGATCACACCTATTTCAGCCGTTTATTTTCAAAACTGGAAGACCAGTCTCCATCAGAATTCCGGAATCAACACCAATAGATATTCAACCACGAATAGTCCAATTAATTCCCCGAAACCGCTATCGCTATTTTCTGATTTTGCAACGTCCTTTGCAATAAAAATGATTTATGCCAAGCCTACCAAAATGGATCAATGACACTGTAGAAAATGTTTGGTCCTCAAAATTTAAAGAATGTACCGTTAGCCATATAGAAAAAATCACAGATGATCTTTGCCGCATACGTTTTGAAACGGATTTACAGGATGTTCAGTATGAACCTGCCTACGCCATAGCAATAAGAATCAATGACAGGGATTTCAGGAATTATTCTCCTTTCAATTTCAACAAAGAAGCGGGAACTTTCGATGTTTTGTTTCATTTGCATGATAGGTCTGCTGCCGGAAGTAATTTTGTAACCAGACTAACAAAAGGAGATTCTATCAAGCTTTTAATGCCCAGAGGAAAACAATTCTTTGCTTCCAATGCCAAAATTCATTTTTCTGTAGGGGATGAAACTTCTTTGGGAAGTTCCCTTTCAATCAAGGAAGCCGTAGAGGAATCCGGTTCTTTATTCATTTGTCTGCATGAGCTGGATGAGTGTTCTGCTCTTGAAAAGCTGAATTTATATGGGTATCACTGTCCCAAAAATAATACCATGAGAATGATTGAATCTTTGAATGATTTCCTGAGAGAAGAAAAAGATTCCATTTCTGATGATGAAGTTGTGTTTTATCTTACAGGAAACGGAGAAAGAATGTCTTTGATCAGAAAATTTCTTAAAGCCAGAGGCGTATCCCCAAAATGTATCAAATCGCAGGCGTATTGGATTGAGGGTAAAAAAGGACTGTAAAAATGGGAACAAGAGTATTTTTACTTTAAACTTGTTTAACAATGAAACTTTATCTGATAATAAAAGACATTATTACCGGATAAAGTTATCATTCTTCGTTACCTAAAAATAGGGTGTAAATTATTTATGCTTCTTTCCTAATTCCTTCACTTTTCTAAGCCATTGAGATCGCTGCTCTTCTTTAGAATTCCGGATAATACCTATGTAAGTCACTTTCACCGGCTTTACCCCACAGTATTCCAGGATAGATTTCCTAAGCTGATTTACGCTTGGCCTGCCAAAAAACAGACGGTAATACCATCCCGGTTGGTCTAATGTTGTTATGATATGTGCTGTTTTACCTTTTAAAAGTTTGTCCCACCAGACAGAATTTTCACGGTATTTATAAGCCATTCCGGGTAAAAAAAGACGGTCTATAAATCCTTTCATCAGGGCTGGAAATCCTCCCCACCAGACGGGATGCACCCAGACCAAATGATCTGCCCACTGAATAATTTCCCAGGCTTTCACCAAATCCGGCTCAAGCTCCATTCTTTTCTGGTATCCGAACTGTAAATTGGGATTGAAGTTTAAATCTCTTATGACAATTTCTTTCACTTCAGCTCCTGCTTCTATTGCTCCCAATCTGTAAGCTTCTGCAACCCCAAAATTAAAGGAATCTTTATTGGGATGTCCGTTGATAATGGCTATTTTTTTCATGATTTCACATTAATATTGATAGAATCGTAGGCATTAAGCTGTGCCATTAATGATAAAGGTTCATGCAGCTGATGGCTGAAATACACCTTGTTTTCATGAGGGTTTCTCAACAGTTCTTCGGTGTGCAGAACAGCAGATAAAGCGGTTAATTCCGCCTGTCCTTTTTCACTCTGCAAACTCAGTCTTTTTTGTCCTGACTGATCATCAACTACAATTTCAAAGACCGCCTGATCTCCATTGCCACTGGATCCAAAAATCATTTTTCGTTCTTTTAAAGACAAAATATTGTAGATTCTGAGATATTGAAATGATCCCAGCAGCCAGGTAATGAATTTTGAATTGTAGGTCATCTTCACACTCACATCGGAAATCCTTTCCACTTTGTTGAAAATGTACAGATCCGGTACATCAAAATTATAGGCACTTCTATGTCCAATTCCATAAGAAAAATTAAAGGTTTCAGTATCCAGGAAATGTCTGATGGAAACCGGTTTGTCATTCTTATAATGAACAAAAGGAAAGGCTACATTTTCTGCCATAAAGTGAGCAGAACTCTCTCCTGCAAGATCCTTTACAGAATAATAGACAAAGAGTTTTACTTCATTAATATCTCCTGAATCCGAAAGGATATTAGCCAATCCCGGGACAATCCCGCCCATCCATCCTGAACTGAAGACAATTCTGCTGTTGATGTCTGATTTTTTTGCGATATCATAAGCTTTCACCAAAGCCGGAGTAGGTTTTGTAATATCCAGATAATCTATTTGATGATCAATGGCAAAACGAAGTACATGGTCTTCTTTATCATTCACGGAAAGAATAATATGATTCTTAATATAATTTGCTTTTTGGAAGAAAATAATAATTAGATTTATTTTTTTGTCGTAAATTATTTTAAAATAAGAAGGATCTGTAATGTCAATCTTCAGGTATTTATCCGTTTTCCCTCCTTTTCTTCCTCCGATAAAAACAGTAAGATGAGGATTTCTTGATTTCAGGATGCGGGAAATTGTCTTTCCAACTAATCCATTTCCTCCGATAATTAAAATATTTTGCTCCATAACTTTTTTTTGACAAAAGTAGAGCGCTCCTATTTCAATAAGCAGGACAAATGTCTAAAAAGAAATTTCCTTTCTGATACGGCTCAGGTGGCGCTGGGTAATGCCAAGGTAGGAAGCCAGGTACTGCAATGGAATGTTTTGAATATAATCGGGATGATTCTTTACTAATGTTTCATACCGTTGGGCTGCGCTGTCTCTCTGAAGCTGAAAAAACCGTGTTTCAAGTTCAAGATATTCCTGTTCTGCGATAATCTTTAAAAATTTTGTCCAGTTTATGCTATTCTTCACCAGCTCATCTACCGCTTCTTTTTTAAGGATAATCACCTCAGCATTGGTAATAGCCTGCATACTTTCTTTGCTGGGACATCCGGAAACAAATGAGGAATAGGCAGCGATCATATGATTGGGAAACCTGAAGCAATACGTCATATCTTTTCCTTCATCAGAAGTATAAAAAGAACGGAAAATACCAGACTTCACCAATCCTACTTCCTTACAAAGCTCTCCTTCCTGTATGAAATAATCATTTTTACTGATAAGTCTGAACTCAGAAAATTTCAAAAATTCTTCAATTTCATCTTCTGAAAACAGATTAAAGCTTCGGAAATAGTCACGTTCCATTATATTATATCAATAAGTTTCAGCGAAAATAAATAAAAAGATGGAGGCAATGTTGTTTATAAACGTAAAGTTTTAATTTTT
>CBFQYI010000407.1:0-4454 GCA_965720825.1 uncultured Chryseobacterium sp.
TTTAGGATATCCGTTTCTTTTATCCATATCATTATCAAGGTAGACGTAAGTTTTCCCACCGTTTGCGTTAACAAAATAATAGTTTGTTTTATTGGGTGCTGCTTCAGATTGTACCTGATAATTGATATTATTCATGGTAAAATAAGTATTTCCATTCTGCTGGAAGGTCTTTTGGAATTGATAACTGTAGGTTGCGGCACCGGATGAGCTGGTTCCTTTTTGTACCCAATATGCTACAGGAACCGCCGGGCTGCTGTATTTTGGAGAAATAAACTTCAGCCTTGCATCCTGAGGGTTCTGATTGATAAGATCCAGGTAAGAGGAAGAAGCGTACATTTCACCCCAGCCCACATTCTGTATGGTGGCATACATAGAGCCTATAGTATACCAGCCATCACTGTAATCACCATCTTTATTGTATTTGAATGCAAAAATGGTTTCTGTATTGTTTTCAGGAGTTTTGGTGGCATAAGCAGGCAGCTCTGCTTTAGACAGAAGCGTATATTTCCCGGAATTGATGACTTTATCTGCATATTCGATTGCTTTATCATTGTTTTCCATGTATAAATAGACTCTGGAAAGTAAAGCCTGCGCTGCTTCTTTGGATGCATATTTGTTCTCTTTATCCAGTGTCATCAGTTTTTCTGCTTTCAGAAGGTCGTTTACCACTTGATTGTATATTTCTCCCACAGTGGCTCTGGCGGGCAAATCGTTGACGTCGTCAGATAGTTTTAAGGGTACTCCAGAATTGCCTGTCCCCTGATTATAGGGTCTTCCAAATACATTGACCATAGAAAAGTATACATAAGCTCTCAGGAAATAATTTTCGCCTATGAGCTGATCTGTTTCTGTGTCTTTTCCTTCGGCAACCTTTGATATAACTCTGTTACACCCAATAATAGCTTTGTATCCGGAGTTCCAGATGATATTGGTGCGGGCATTGTTTTTAATACTTTTGTAATTATAGTAATAAAAGAATGAATCGCTGGTAGTTCCGCTGATATCGATATTATCACCACCATATTCACTGATCCTGTACAGGTTGTTGTAAAAACCACCGCCGTCGGCATCTCCTTTAAGCAATGCATAATTTCCCAGCGTTATGGTATTCAGTCCTGTTGCGTCTGCCAGAATCACATCAGACTCCTTTGAATCATATGGTGAACGGTCTATGTTACACGCTGTTAATGATATTATGAGAATGGGAATAAGTATTTTTTTCATAATTGTTTTTTTAAAAAGAAAAGTTTAAGCCTAAAGAAAATCTTCTCGGAATAGGGTAGATAGCTCCTGCATTGCCAGAATAGACACTTTGGTTATCATCTCGAAGGCCAACTTCCGGATCCACCCCGGAGAATTTGGTGATGGTAAATAAATTTTCACCCATAATATAAATATTCGCTGATTTTATTTTCATCTTTTCTGTTAGAGATGCCGGTAAATTATATCCTATTCTCAGGGATCTTAACTTGACAAAACTGGCATCCTCAAGATAACGTGACGAAGGTTTATTTGTTAATAAATTATTGTTGTATACAGCAGCCGGATGGGTTGCGATATCTCCCGGCTTTTCCCATCTTGTCCATCCATTTTGTAACACCATCTGGTTGTAATAAGGATAGGCACCGTCTGAATCAAATAATTCTCTGTATGTGTTATACACTTGTCCACCCTGTGAGAAATAAAGATTCGCGGCAAGATAGAAATTTTTGATATTCAGATTAGTGCTTACAGAGCCGTAATAATCTGGTGTGGCAGCTCCTACCACCTGTACGGTAGCCAGGTTGTATTTTGAAGTTGCACTTCTGCTTCCATCTGGATTAATCACCTCCCATTGTCCTTCACCATTGTCTGGATTTACACCCAGCCACTTTCTCATATAGAAAGAGTTAACATCATATCCTTGTATAGCTACATGATAATTGTCTAATACCTGTGTACTGTTGTTTAGGGTAGAAAGTACATTATTTTTATAGGTGCTGATATTGAACCCCAGATCCCAGCTGATATCTTTTGAGCGGATAACGGAATAATTTACATTGAACTCCCAGCCTTTGTTTCTGACATCACCGATATTCAGGTACTGTCTGTCAACACCAGTCAATGATGGTAGACGGACAAGCATCAGCAAGTCTTTCGTTTTATTATTAAAATAATCAATATTTAAAGTCAGCCTGTTGTTAAATGCCCTGATATCCGTACCGATATTATTCTGATAGATAGATTCCCAGGTTAGCCTGGAGTTTCCTAGCTGATACCATGTTGCTCCTATCTGTCCGTCATATTTCTCTGTAAGACTGTAGAGATCCTGCCATCCATAATCCGGATATGGTGTATTTCCTACCAATCCTCTGCTTGCCCGTAATTTCCATTCGTTAACAGGTTTTACCTTGAAGAAATTTTCTTTATGGATATTCCACCCCGCGCTATACGAATAGAATAAGCCGTTTCTTTTGGTGCCGCCAAATGCAGAAGATGATTCGCTTCTTAAGGATCCCTGGATAAAATATTTTTTATCATATACATACTCGGCATTAAACAGGAACGCATTATAGGCACGGTCAAGCTTTCTCCCTGTTGGCTTTTCTCCTGTGGTTGCACCGGTATTAAATATTTCTGTATCAGGTACTACACCATAAACACCTGCCTTTGATTCTTTATAATATTTGTCCGTATATTCATATGCAGCTAATGCATTGATGTTATGATTTCCAAAATCTTTATCAAATCTCAACATTTGATTGAAAAATTTGTTGATGGTTTTCTGATAAGATTCTGTTAGTTCACCTTTATTGCTAGTCCCCGCTATCGATCTGGGATCCACATATTCTGTTTTGTCAAAGTTCCTGTAGGTAACATTGTTGGTGCTGATGAATTTGAGATAATCAGTAAATCTGACTTCAGCATCCAGATTTCCTATGAGATCCAGCTGATTGCTTTTACCATAGTTCCATTGAAGGTCATACAGATAATTGCTTTTATCCCTTCCATACCAATCTGTGTAATCTTCATCAACCCGGATCAGATTTCCATTGGCATCTCTGGGATTATCCCATGGCATATTAAGGTACATTTGATCAAGTGAAGCCTGGCTATCTTTTCCCGTAGTATAGGATAAGCTGACTTTGGGTTTCAGGATCAGCCAAGGTTTTATGGTCTGTTCATGATTGATTCTGAATGAGAGCCTGTTGTATTCATCTCCTTTTATGGTTCCGGTTTCATTATAATAATTTCCTGAAATATAGGTTTTGGAATGGTCTGACCCGCCTCTGAAATCAATCGTATAACTTTGTACAGTTCCTGTTTGTGTACCGTCTTTCAGCCAGTTGTATCCATCATTCCTAAGTGCTTCCGGAATTTTCGGAGCTCCTTTTAATGAGGTGAAATAATCATACAGCTGTGTTCCGTTCATAAGTTTGAAGCGCCCGTTGTTAAACACATTAAAAGAATTGTTAAGAGAAACACTTAATGTTCCTTTTCCTGAATTTCCTGATTTGGTAAAAACCTGTACAATACCATTCGCAGCTTTGGAGCCATACAAGGCTGTAGAAGCAGCATCTTTTAAGATGTTGATACTTTCAATCTGATTAGGATCCAGGTTGGGGGTATAGGGCATTACTACACCATCTACTACCCAAAGGGCAGAACTTGGGCCATTGATCGTGGAAGTACCTCTGATTTTTACAGTGGCTGATGAACCGGCAGCCCCGCCATTGGGCATAATTTGAACCCCGGCAGCTTTTCCCTGAAGAAGACCGGATACGCTGGGGGTGTTGGAATCCTGAAGTTTTTTGTCGGAAATAACAGAAACAGCAGCTGTAAGGCTGGATTTTTTCTGTGCTTTGTATCCGATAATTACAATGTCATCAATTTTTTTTTCGTCTAAAGTATCTGTTTTCTTTGTAGTTTGAGCCGCTATAAAACCGGTCATTAAAAAAAAGCAGACTGATGTTGTCAAGTTTTTTTGTTTTTTCATACATTTTAAGTGCTGTTAATGTGGCTAATGTACAAAAAACAATGTATTGTTATTACGTGTGTGTTAAAAAATGTTAAACAATGTGTTTTGTTTTGTTTTTTTATGTAAATATTTAGTTTTTATTTATTTTTTAATGTAAAATATTTTTAAAAAAACAAATTTTAACTTATTTGTCTAAAGTGCAGTGAGTAAAGATTGACGATAATAATCACGGAAAACATGCATCATCAATATAAACTAAAATAAAAAAGCTCCGGAATCCGGAGCTCTTATTGTATTAATGAGTATGAGCGGTGGGATGTTGATGGAAAACATGCATCATCAATGCAAGTGAAACTCCTAAAACAACGAGTCCGATCTTTACCCAGTCTATATTGTGATTTTTATTGCTTTCAAAAATGATCACGGATGAAATGTGAAGAAAAATTCCTCCTACAATAGCCAGAAAATAAGGCTGAAGATCAGGGTTGAAATAATT
>CBFQYI010000408.1:0-4450 GCA_965720825.1 uncultured Chryseobacterium sp.
TTGGACTGATTTATATTTTTGATACACTTAATTATTAACCACCGATCATCTTCCCTCTTATTTTTGCAGCTGTAAATTCCATTCTGCTCTTTAGAGAATATGGAAAAAAAAACTTCGGCATTCCTTATTCTGTATTTGCGGGACTGGTTACAAGTCTTATCACAACGGCTATAGCAATTCAATTCAAAACCCACCTCATCACCAGTATTTGGGCAATAGAAACAACGCTGCTTCTTTTCATCTGGAAAAAAACAGGTCATAAGATTTTCAAAATCTTCTTTTATATTCTGTTTCCATTAGTGATGATCGCTCAGCTTGTAACCTGGACGGCATATTTTGGAACCAAAGATTTCAATATCATATTGAATGCTCCGTTTATCACCAGTTCGTTCACCATCATTTCCATAATCATTAATCTGTATCTATTAAGAAACACCTCCAAAGACCCCAATGGAAAAGATCATAACTTTTTTGAAGATCTTATTACTGTGGTCAGCTATGGAGTTATCTACATCACTTTTCTTCTGGAAATTACGTACCATATTTCAGAAATGCCCTGGTCAGCCATTAGCAGCGTAGGACTTTTATTCAGTATTTATTATATTTTTGCCTTATTACTTCTCAGGAAACCATTGAACATCAGAAATGACATCCAAAACATCCTGATTTATCTGTTTTTATTCCTGATCATCATTAATACATCTGCTTCTACATTTCCAGTTGTAGCAGCTATTGTAACAAAAAAACTTCATTTAAGTTTTTATTTTCTACATCTGCTTCAATGGATTCCTTTTATATATATAGGATATAGAACTATTCCTTCTTCAGCATTTCATAAGCAACGGATTTCTTACTGGATGCTGTCTTTGGCGCTTATCATCTCTGTAAGCTGTGAACTTCACCATTCTTATATTTTAATGACCTCCAATGACCTTCCTCATTCTTATAAAGCAAGTGAACACTTTAATATTCTTTACCTCCCTGTTATATGGACAATTCTTGCCAGCATTTTTATTTACACTGGTTTAAAAAAGAATATTCAGGAATACAACAAGATTGGCTTTGCACTAATAGGCCTGATGGTATTAAAACTTTATGGGTATGATGTATGGCAAATGGATAATATTTCAAGAATAAGTGCCTTTATTGCTCTCGGAATTATTTTATTATTAAGCTCTTTCACTTTCCAGCGCCTGAAAAATATGATCAGAAACATGGTGGATAAAAAAGACAAAACAGAGGAAAGCAAAGACTGACAATCAGGATAAAAGTTTTTATTTCTAAATAAAATTTAAAACAATTTAAGATTTTATTCAAATTTTATAAAAAATAACTATATTTATCACGTTTTTAACAGTTACATATTCTGATTATGAAAAAATTACTCTATTCTTTTTTACTACTATCCTCTGCTACTTTATTGGCCCAGCAAAAAAATCCTGCGGTAAAGTTTGCAGTGGCTGATAACGCAATTGGGACAGTAGAATTGTTCAATACCAAAAAGAACGTATTGCAGGTTTCTAAGGTATACAATACTTCAGCTAGTCTTCCCCAAAGCTTAAAAAAATACAGTTCTGTTTTTACAAAAGGCGTAACTGAATATAAGTTTAAAAACGGAGAAAACGTAATTGACAGAATGACGTTATCCAATATGAATGCTCAATACAATATTCCGGCAGATCATCCTGTATTTATTGAAGGATATGAATTTACGGATACCAGCACGATGATCTATCCTGAGATCAAGAAAAAAGCCGAAACAAAAGATTACAACGGTAAGAAAACATTATTTATTTACACTACCGAATAATTAATAACATAAAAAAGGATGCCGTTTTTACAGCATCCTTTTTCATTTTAGTATTTATTGTTCCATTTTTTCTTGAGCTCTTCGTAAATCTTCTTTTCCGTAGAGTTATTTCCCGGCTCATATAGTTTCACATTCCTGATTTCTTCCGGAAGAAAATCCTGTTCTACAAAGTTTCCTTCATAGGAATGAGCGTACTTGTATTCTTTTCCATAATCCAGATCTTTCATCAGTTTGGTCGGAGCATTTCTCAAATGAAGTGGCACAGGCAGGTTTCCCGTCTGTTTTACCAAAGCCAGAGCCTCATTGATGGCCATATACGCAGAATTGCTTTTAGGGGAAACGGCAAGATACACCGCTGTTTCACTTAATATAATTCTTGCTTCAGGATTACCGATTACATTGATTGCCTGGAAACAATTATTGGCAACCACCAAAGCATTGGGATTAGCCAGACCTACGTCCTCAGCAGCCAAAATAAGCATCCTCCTTGCGATAAACTTGATATCTTCTCCTCCCGCAATCATTCTCGCCAGCCAGTACACCGCTCCATTCGGGTCACCTCCACGCATGGACTTGATAAAGGCTGAGATAATATCATAATGTTGCTCTCCGTTTTTATCATAAAGAGCCATTGTCTCCTGAAGAACTTCCAGCACATCAGAATTAATAATTTCCGTTGTACCCGAATTTTTATATTGGTTCAAAACTAATTCCACAGAATTGATCAATTTTCTGGCGTCACCACCCGAATATTGAATAAAAGCTTCTTTTTCAAGGATTTTAAAATCTGTTCCTTCATCTTTATTGTATCTTTCCGAAGCAATATCAATTAATTCTTCCAGCTTTTCATAACTCAAAGCTTTTAAAATATAAACCTGACTTCTTGAAAGCAAAGCAGAAACCACTTCAAAACTCGGATTCTCGGTAGTGGCCCCAATTAAAACAATCCAGCCTTTTTCTACTGCATGTAATAATGAATCCTGCTGCGACTTATTGAACCTGTGAATCTCATCAATAAATAAGATTGGTGATTTTCCGGAGAACAGATTCTGTTTTTTTGCATCTTCAATAACATCCCGTACGTCCTTTACCCCGGAAGAAACAGCAGAGAGCTTATAAAATTTTCTCCCCGACTGTTCTGAGATAATTTCAGCCAGCGTTGTTTTTCCTGTTCCCGGAGGTCCCCATAAAATCAACGAATTCAAGGTATTATTTTCAATCATTTTTCTGATTGTTCCTTTATCGCCGGTAAGGTGCTCCTGCCCCAATACATCGTTCAGGGTTTTAGGTCTTAATTTTTCAGCTAATGGAATATTTTGATTCAAAGTAATTCTTTTTTTAAGATCAATGTCCGGATTTTTGATCTCCGAAACTTATAACAAATTTAAACTAATTTTCATTTTTTTACCCTATTTTTGCATTGTTTTGAAACTTACATTCAATAAAATCATTACATTTCCGCTGGTAATTTTGATCAAATTTTACCAATGGTTCATCTCGCCCTTACTTCCCAAAAACTGCCGCTACGAACCTACATGCTCTCACTATATGATTGAGTCGCTTCAGGTACATGGGGTTTTTAAAGGTTTCTGGCTGGGATTTAAAAGAATTTTAAGATGCCACCCATGGGGAGGAAGCGGCTATGACCCAGTTCCACCCAAACATAAATGTCAATAATCAAACTATTAAATCAATAGAAAAATGAATACACTCTTTTTCAGAATTTACCTTGTGCTGTTTGCGTTCACAACGCAGCTTCTTTTCGCACAGGAATACCCTGGAGGTTTATCTGACGGAACTTTAGATATCAATGGAAGTAATGTTCCTGTAAAAATCTATTCTACTACGGAGATGGGAGACCTTACGGCTTTTCCGGACAGAGAATCAGACAAGAACCAGTCTTTTGTTGTCATCCTTAATGAATCTAATTTTGAACCTGCTTACTACAATTATGGTGCTTCCACTTTAGCAAAGTACAAAGATTCAAAGTACCAGTTTTTCGATAAAAACTTTAAACTGATTGATACAGGTGTTACCAAAGAAAATATCGCCACTTATAAATATGCAGTAAAATCTGTAAAACCCATCACTGATGCTGATAAAGTAGAACTTAAAACTTCGTTTAAAATCTGGGATCCTTCCAAAGGTATTCACATCGGATCATTTACGCTTCACTTTTACAGTTTGATGTTTGTATTTGCATTTGGTTTTGGATATATTTTAATGACCAGAATCTTTAAGATTGACAATGTCAACCAAAAATACCTTGAGCCTCTGTTCACATGGACTTTGATCGGGACAATTCTGGGAGCAAGATTAGGACATGTTATCTTTTATCAGCCGGAATTATTTAAAGAGGATTTCTGGAGTGTATTTCTACCGATAAGCACAAAAAACGGTTTTAAATTCACTGGATTTTCAGGGCTGGCAAGCCACGGAGCTACAATTGCATTGATTTTCACTACGCTTTATTATTCATTTAAAATCATCAAAAAAAATCCATTCTGGGTATATGACAGATTGGGTATTGTAGTTGCTTTAGGAGGAGCATTTGTAAGAATGGGGAACTTTTTCAATTCTGAAATCGTTGGTAAACCAGCTGACCCGAATTCTCCGTTTGCTTTGCTTTTCCCACAACAA
>CBFQYI010000409.1:0-4449 GCA_965720825.1 uncultured Chryseobacterium sp.
ATTCAAATCCTGAACCATCAAAGCTGTTCATTACTTTATTTCTGAAGGAGTCTATACCTCCTGCAAAATTGGCTTCTACACCCAATTCTCCGGATTCTGCAATTTTATTTTTGTCCACCGGATCAGAAATCACTGGTGGAGGTGTTGTCATTACAGGCCCTGTTCCTACTGTTACTGTTGGAACATTAGGTGTATTAGGTGCTACAGGGTCTCCTTTAAAATTGTCCTTAAAGCCTGCTACTGCATCATCAGGAACAGGATCTTTTTTCACATTATCCTGAGCTGTACTTGATGGTGTAGGCACTGTACTGTCAAAAGTCTTTGTATTTGGAGCTGTTTCAGGCTTTACCGGAGTAATTTTTACCGGAGGTGCAACGGGGTTATCTGGTATATCCTGAATAAAATCAATAACAACTCCTTCTGGTCCTTTTGCTGCGGGCTCAGCTTTAAATGCTGAAATCACAAGCGGTGTTAAAGATGCAGCCGCTAATAGACTTATACCTACAAAAAGCGCTTTGGTTAATATTCTATCTGATTCGTTTCTTAATACATAGGCACCATATTCTTTATTGCGGTGCTCAAACAGAACTTCGTTAAAACGAAATTCCTGGTTTTGGTTATGTTGTTTCATCACTACTACTATTTAAACTGTTAAAAATTGTGATTATTAGTTTTGTTAGTTCTTATCGATAAGCAATGTTGTAATATCAAAACATCTGCCAAAATTTTAGCAAAACAACATAATATTAGAAAATTTTATGACAATGTTTAAATTTTAACATTTTTAAATAGAAAGTTGACAGAAGAAAAAGGAGTTAAATAGTGAACTAACTTATAGAGGAAGCAATTAATAATCCCAACGTATTCATAAAATCAATAATAATTCTGCTCCTTGTCAAGGTTCAGAACCTTGACAAGGGGTATTAAAAACAAAAAAAAGAGACCATCCCATGATGATCTCTCTGTTATTTTTATCTCTAAGAATATTAGAATAATTCTTTTCTGATGATGTTCTGACTTCTTTCAGGACCTACAGAAACTAAGTATACATTGATTCCTAAATATTTCTCAATAAACTCGATGTATTTCTGAGCAGTGTCAGGAAGTTCATCATAGCTTCTTGCTTTAGTAATATCTTCGCTCCAACCTGGTAAATCCTGATAGATTGGTTCGTAGTTGTATAGCTTTTCAGTTGAAGAAGTGAAATAATCGATGATTTTTCCATCTTCAGTTTTGTAATGTGTTACTACTTTCAGGTTCTCAATTCCTGTAAGAACGTCAAGCTTAGTGATCACAAGGTTGTTGATACCATTGATCATACAAGCATGCTTTAAAGAAACAAGGTCTAACCAACCTGTTCTTCTTGGTCTACCTGTAGTTGCTCCGAATTCACCACCGATCTGTCTGATTTTTTCACCCAGTTCGTTATCCAGTTCAGAAGGGAAAGGTCCGTTTCCTACCCTTGTACAGTATGCTTTCGCCACACCGATCAGGTTCTGAAGAGATGTCGGCGGAACACCTGCTCCTGTACAAACTCCTCCTGTAGATGGAGAAGATGAAGTTACGTATGGATAGGTACCGAAGTCGATATCAAGCATTAACGCCTGTGCACCTTCGAATAAGACGTTTTTACCGTCTCTGATAGCTTCGTTCAGCTCAAGTTCAGTATCAACGATTCTGTCCTGAAGCTGCTTTCCGATTTCTAAATATTCGTTGTAGATTTCCTCAACGTCTAACGTTGGCTTTCCATAATATTTTTCAAAAAGAGAGTTCTTAACTTTTAAGTTTTTCTCAATTTTATCTCTTAAAATCTCAGGATTTAAAAGGTCTACCATTCTGATCCCGACTCTTGCAATTTTATCTTCATAACAAGGTCCGATTCCTTTTTTGGTAGTTCCAATCTGAGTTCCTCCGTGTTCCTCTTCACGGTAAGTATCCAAAAGGATGTGGTAAGGCATGATGACATGCGCTCTTCTGCTGATAAAGATATGATCTGTTCTTAAGCCTTTGCTCTCGATCTGACCAACTTCTCTAATAAAAGATTTAGGGTTTACCACTACTCCATTCGCAATGATACATTTCCCTTTGCATTGAAGAACTCCTGAAGGAAGAAGGTGTAGAACGAATTTTTCTTCACCCACATAAACCGTGTGACCAGCGTTGTCTCCACCCTGGAAACGTACTACATAGTCCGATTTTGCTGATAAAACATCCGTGATTTTACCTTTACCTTCATCTCCGTACTGAAGACCTACAACTACATAAGTTGACATATTTTACTTTTGTTTTTAGATTCGTGCAAAATTACTTTTAAAAAAAATGACGACCAAATTATAGAGGATATTTATTTTTAGTTGGGGTGAAAATCATGAGGTTAATATGACCTTATTTCTACTATTTTTACTTTCACACCTATATAAAATGGATTATATTTACTCTATAAATTATACATAATGAAATTTAAAATTCTAATTTTATTTTTAATAGTTCCTCTGTTTTATATAAAAGCCCAAAATACGGTAAATGACTATTTAAATGTATCCGGACCTATTAATTTGAATCAAAAAGAATATAAATTAGTGTGGAGCTCTCATCCCAATGAAAACTATTTCAAACAGGAATATTTAAATCCAAAAGAAAACATCAACCAATACAACAGTATGATTTTAATTGAGTTTGTAAAAGGAGATTTCACTCTTAAAGATATTATTGATCAAAAAGTGAGTGAACTTCAGGCGATCAAAAAAACTAATCCTGTTGTTAATTATCAGGTCCTTGAAAATAATGGAGAATATATTTTAGACTTTCTTCTTAGTGAAAACTCAAAAGATGGCAAGGAAATACTGATTGCAGAAAGAAATATTTACCGTTATAAACTTATCAATAGAAACAAAAATAAAGGAGTTCTTCTTTTTGCAGTAAGTGAAAGAGGATATGAGAAAAATATGGATGCTTTCTTTGATAATTTAAAAACCAACTCCTCTCAATTAATTGAAATTGTAGGAAACTATAAGATTCCTGACATTGAGATAAAATAACATAAAAAATTGCTTATATGTCCATATCCCCAATCTCAGCCTACCTCCCATCAAAAATAGACAGCAACTCTCAGCTGTACTACACTCTGTTTTCTCCGGAAACAGCAAAAGCCACGCTACTTATGGTTCACGGTATGCAGGAACACAGCGGAAGATATGCTGAGATTGCTGAATATTTTGCCAATCATGGAATTGCTGTATTGACGTATGATCATTTGGGACACGGAAAATCTGTAAAGGAGAAAAAAGAGATTGGTTTCTTCCAGCTTGAAAAACCGGACGAAAGACTTGTTGCAGATGCAGAAATGATGGCAGATTATCTTGCAGAGCAATATCCGGATGTTCCTCATTTTATTTTGGGACATTCTATGGGATCTTTTATTACCCGCTGTCTTCTTCAAAAGACGAGCAGTCAATTTTCAGGAGCTATCATTACGGGAACAGGCGGACCTTTGCCAGGAATAGATTTATTGAGAGGTTATTTGTCATTGGCTAATACCATCGCACCTCGTCATCGTACTTTTTTGAATTCTGTTTTTACGAATGTCAATAACAAACATTTTAAAAAGGATAAAGATTTCAGTGATACCAGCTGGCTGAGTGTCAATACAAAAAACAGAAAAGCTTTTGAGCAGGATAAACTTTGCGGAATTCCGTTCACTCATAATGCTTTTTATACTTTATTTACCATTTATAAAAGGGCCACAGCAAAGAATTGGGCTTCTTCTATTTCAAAATCATTTCCTTTCTTATTTGTAAGCGGACAGAATGATCCGATTGGTGATTTTGGAAAAGGGGTAATGCATACAGTGAATCATTTAAAAGCTGACGGCTTCCAGCATGTGGATGTGAAGATCTATCCGGATATGCGTCATGAAATTCTGAATGAGGAAATACGGGAGCAAGTGTTGGGCGAAATTTATCATTGGATTTTAAAAAATTAAAAGTTCTCGCAGATTATGGAGATTTTGCAGATTTTATAAACTTAAAAATCATGAGAATACATATTTTCGGAGCTTCAGGTTCCGGGGTTACCACTTTAGGAAGAGCATTATCTGAGGAACTCAATCTTGAATACTTTGACAGTGATGATTTTTTCTGGCTTCCAACACCAATCCCTTTTACAGAAAGACAAAACCCTGAAACAAGAAATTCAATTGTTTCGGACAAACTTCATACTACTGAAAGCTGGATTTTTGGAGGTTCAATTATTCATTGGGGTGAAAATGTATTTCCGGCATTTGATCTGATCATATTTCTCTATCTGCCTCCTGAACTCAGAATGGAAAGACTGAGAAAAAGGGAATTCGAAAGATACGGTGATGAAATAATCACCAATCCTGAAAAAAACAAAAAGTATCAGGAATTTATGGATTGGGCTAAAGATTACGACCATCATACAGGGATTGCC
>CBFQYI010000410.1:0-4429 GCA_965720825.1 uncultured Chryseobacterium sp.
CTGGGAACTCTTATACACGGCACAAAACTATTTAAAAATCAACACATTGAACAATTCATCTTGTAAACATTACACTATAATCATGTAAATATTAATTGCAGGGATAAACAAATGTTATAAAAAAGCTTTACAATCATAGACATAAGAAGGCGCTGAAAATTTTCAGCGCCTTATTTTTTAATATGATAATCGTATTCTTTTATTTTTTAGAAAAAATACTTTTGAATAAATTAGAAAAAAAATACGGAGTTCCAATACCCATTTTCTTAGTTGCTGGAAATAAGAATTTTACTAAAGGGACTAAAGCAACTAATGCAAATATTAATATATAGATATTGTATGGGCTAGATCCATTAATATCGCTATCTCCTAAAAAATAGAAAGCAGATAATCCCAAAATAAAAAATGTAATGAATACTATTAAATTTCCTTTTTTCATAACTTATAGTTTTTAATTATTATACTAATGCACAATATGCTGCAATACCAGCATACCAACCAGCAACCCCCCAAGGACCTGTAAAGCCAGAAACAACTGCTCCACTTACTCCCAGAGCAGAACCTGCGCTAGCTGAAAAACATTGACTCCACTTCTGACGTGCTACCGCAGCATCCATCTTCGTATATGACTCTAAAAATACGATATCTACTCCAGTTTTAGTAGCATTCATAGATAATTTAAGCCTGAACATTTTATTTCCATCGCCATCTAAATACAAAACATCTGAATAATCACCTTCTTCTACAGGCTGAACAATAAAATCAGCAACACCATCATTTTGTGTTGAATAATATATTTTACCTGCCTCATCTACTCCGGCCAAAACACTTGTTTTCTTTTCATTACCACCAAAATCCAGCTGCTTGGTAAATTTAAAAGCATAGTTTGGTGATTCACTTTTTATTGGATCGATATCCGTAATATCTTTCAATTCGATGTCATTTCCAATTTTTGTTCCCGCTGTGAACATATTTGCTTTCGTGCTGCTTTCTATATTTTTGTCTGCTGGAGAATTGCTTAAAATGTCATCATTTCCATTACAAGAAAATAAAAAAAGTGCAGAAAGTACAAATAACGTTTTTTTCATGGTTAAATTAAATTTTTATTAGTTAAAATTAATGAAGAGAGATAGTCAGGTGACTAATTACAATTAATAGTAAAATAAAGAAGATATCTATATTATGGATTAATTAGTTTTTTAGTTCAATTGATTATTTCTTTTCAATTTTGATCTCATATTTCTTTCTATTTATTTATGAGAACGGGTCAAAGGTATAAAAAATTAAATCCCATGCAAAAGCGTTTTCCGGATCGCAAAAGAACTTATCACCATTGGGTGGGGATTTTTCTATTTCTAGTCTTCATAACACAAAGCCCTTTAAACAGGAATACTGCACTACATTTAAATAAGTGTTTAATTTTAAAAACAAGAAAAAAACAAAAGGTAAGACGATTAACAACCGTATATAACGTAAACAAATTGAGAGTCTTCCATATCCCATCACCTAAAATATAAATACCAGTTATTGAACAATTAAAACTTTCTAAAAACAATGTGTTTAATCTATTTTTATCACATAAACGTGATTTAGATCTTATAAAAAGTGTTGATAGAAGTACAGAACAAACAAAACAAAGAATGAAATTTTAAGTTTTTTTTAATTTTTTTTCCTTTAATAATGGTATTTCTGTATATAAAAAGGAGTGGTAACACATAAAAATCCTCCTAAAAAAAGGGCTTGCAACCATAGAAGGACTGTCCCGTCCTGAAATAAGTTGACACTTATTATGAAAGATCAAGAATTAAAAAAGGAAAAACGTACTCAGAGAGATTACAGTATAGGCTTTAATCAGGCTGTGCAGATTATTTGGGATAAGCCGTCAGGCAGTTTATCAAAATGCATTGGCAGAGAGAATTAATGGAATATTAAAACAGGAATTCCTGTTTTGTAAAACAAAGAATATACATGACTTAAGCTCATTGGTAAAAGAAAGTATTGATATCTATAATACAAAAAGACCACATCTAAGTCTTAATATGCAAACACCCGATAAAGTGCATAAAAAATCCGAAGAAAATAAATACTTCTCCGGATTAAATATTGTTTAATTTTACGTCAACCTATTTAAGGACGACTCATTCTACTTGATTTTATTTAAGGTTTAATCATAAAGAATTCACCAAAAAGTATCTTTTCCCACATAAGTTGACAATAAATCTTTCTTCAGATCTTTTATGCAGGACTTGACTTATTAAAAATCTTTCGTTACCACTACCCATTCATTGGTTGCATTTCCAAATGTATTTGCAGCAATAGCAAAAATAGTAATTCTTTTAAGCCCTGTAATACTGGTTAATTTTACTGCGTTACTAACGGTTGGCGTTGATCCTGTTAGAGGTACAGCAACACCAGCAGAAGCCACAATATATATCGATTTACCTATCTGAGATGAGGTGGGTATCGGTAAATTGATAGTTGTTCCCGTAGATCCACACCAAAGAACAGACTCATTTCCTGTTGCATTATAAGTTCCGGTAGGAATTAGTGATAAAGAAACCGGACCTGCCAACAAATTGTTGAAAGGGACATTTCTTACATCCCCCAAATTATCAATAGCAAGCACATTAGTCCCTCCAGTAGCAGTCTGCAGATTTGATACCCTTATTGGCAATGCAGAAGCATTAATATCCAGCATTCTTTGCGGAGTGGTTGTACCTATTCCTATCCTGTGATTGGCTGCATCTACTGAGAGTGTACTTCCATCAACGGAAAATGCATTGACCTGATTTCCTGTAAATGAGAGTGTATTAGTCCCCTGTGATACGGTACGGTTACTGGTAAGGCTTCCGTTTGTATTATAAATATTCACACCTGCAATTCCTACAGCACCACCATCTGTAGATCTCCATCCGGAATTACTGTATACATACTCAAGGGCTTTTCCATTGGGAATGGTAACCCCATTCAGTGTAGCTCCAAAACCGCCTGTTGTATTATTGAAGACGATAAGACGCTGACCCGCATTGGGAGCAACCGGTGCAGTAATCGTTACTGTAGCAGTGGCCGCTCCCGTAAGCTGTACCTGGCTTACATTAGCAGGTACTGTGACGGCATTGCCGGATATAGCTATTGCTGTTTCGCGATTAGTGATTGCTCCGTTTACATCAAGCGTTGTACCGGGCGCTACTGTATTAATCCCCACATTACCCGTTTGAGCAAAAATACCTGTGTTTACATAGAGTAAACCAACTAAAATTATTTTTTTTGGAATCATAATAAATAAATTTTTATTTTTTTGTGTTATTTAGAAATCTATATTGTGACAGTGTATACAACCTATTTAAATCTTGTTGAGCGAAAGTTTTAATAAATTCTCAAATATTCCTTTCCCTACTTGTGATCTTATAAAAAATATTTTTCATCCGTAATTAATTGATATAAAGTTACAACTATTCAATAAATTATAAAGAAAAATATACCCTTATTTATCAATTATTAAGTACTGTTCGGGATTTGGCTTAGGTTTTTCTTTAAATACATCTTACATAGTAACAATAATTTATAAAAAAAAGACGGACAAAGCATTAATAAAAATGCCTTGTCCGTCCGAGTGACCTCGGAGGTGCAATTTTCGAACACTTTTGTAGAAGATTTAGATAAACTTATAGTTCTTACAAGGTGATAGATCATCATATTCGATTCAGAGAAATGTTTTATATTACCAAATATTCTGAGAGTTATTATGGGCGGTTTATATTAATTTTCAAAATATAGATGATTATTGTAAGCTCTATTCTTACAGGAACATTTGTCACAGATTACAAATCCGCGACATCCGGTCAAAGTCGGGAGACTTTGCCTTTACTTTGATGTAAGTAAAAAATAAAATAAATTTATTCAAAGAAAAGCAGAGGTGAACTTTAGACTTTGCTAGTTAAGAACTATGCTGCGCATTAGTCCTCTGCTTTTTCCTTGAATATTGTTGAACAGCTTCAAATAGAATGATAGATTTCCAGATCTAATAAAGGCTCTAAAGAAGTTCAACGCTTTTAAATTTCCTAATCTCAAAGCTATGAAAAATTACTTATTTTACATTGGAATTGATATTTCCAAATTGAAACTCGACATCAATCTATTAAATTCCAAGAATCATAATTCGGAACATTTTGTAGTTGACAACCAACCTAAAGCCATTAAGAGTTTTATTAAATTGCTCATCAAGAGAAATATTGATATAGCAGAAGTCTTATTTTGTTGTGAAAATACCGGAGTATATACTAATCATTTAATCAACACTCTTTTACAATTAGAATATGATCTATGGGTTGTTCCTGCCATTGAAATTAAACGATCAAAAGGAATATCAAGAGGAAAAAATGATCAAAATGATGCTAAGGATATCTCATTATATAGTTTTAGAAATCTT
>CBFQYI010000411.1:0-4428 GCA_965720825.1 uncultured Chryseobacterium sp.
ATCTTTTATCTTTTATCTTTTATCTTTTATCTTTTATCTTTTATCTTTTATCTTTCGTTATTCCCGGCAAACCTCGTAAATTTGCTATTCATTAATTTTTAAATATAAATTGTAAACAAATGTCAAGAATTCTTACCGGCATTCAAGCCACCGGAACGCCCCATCTTGGAAACTTATTGGGAGCTATTATTCCTGCTATCGAACTATCCAAGCAGGAAGGAAATGAATCATTTTTATTTATTGCGAATCTTCACACGCTTACACAGATAAAAGATGCGCAGACTTTAAGAAAAAATACCTACGAGATTGCTGCGGCTTGGCTTGCTTGTGGATTAGATACTGAAAAAACATATTTCTACAGACAAAGTGATATCGCTGAAACCTGTGAACTTTCTTGGCATTTATCATGTTTTTTCCCTTATCAAAGATTAACATTAGCCCATTCATTTAAGGATAAAGCAGACAGACTTCAGGATGTGAATGCAGGTTTGTTTACTTACCCTATTCTGATGGCTGCCGATATTTTATTGTATGATGCTGAAATTGTACCTGTAGGAAAAGATCAGCTTCAACACCTGGAATTTGCAAGGGATGTAGCCTCAAGGTTCAATAACCAGATGGGTGAAATTCTTGTTCTTCCACAATCTGAACTTCAGGAAGATACTAAATATGTTCCTGGAACGGACGGTCAGAAAATGTCTAAATCAAGAGGAAATATCATCAATATTTTCTTGCCTGAAAAGGAATTGAAAAAACAGGTGATGAGCATTGAATCAGATTCGAAATCTTTAGAAGAGCCTAAGGATCCTGAAACAGATAAAACATTCCAGATTTATCAGCTTATTGCTACTTCTGAACAGACTGAAGAATTAAGAGCAAAGTATCTTGCCGGTAACTTCGGATACGGACATGCTAAAAAAGAACTTTTAGATCTTATCCTGGTACGTTTTGAGAAAGAAAGAGAAACGTTCGCTTATTACATGAACAATCTTGATGAACTTGAAGCAAAACTTCAGCAAGGAGCGGAGAAAACCAGACCTATTGCACTGGAAACGCTGAAAAGAGTAAGAACAAGCTTAGGGTTTTAATTCTGAGTTTTAAACATAAAAAAGCCTTTCGTTTGAAAGGCTTTTTCTTTTGATATCAATATTATTAATGAGCGTTATTCTTTGTCAGGATAAAGTAATGCATCTGATCTCCATATTCATAGTTAATATCCCAGCCCGGATATTGCTTGATAATGGTCTTAATGATAGACAATCCCAGTCCGGTGGACGTATGATCTGAGCCTTGTTTATAAAAACGGTTAAAGATCCTTGACTGATCTAAAGACACAGGATTTCCGCTGTTTTGAAATGCGATTCTGTTATTTTCAATGATAATGTTCAGAGTTCCTTCTTCGTTGTTATATTTTACTGCATTTTTAAGAAGATTAGACAACAGAATATCTGCAAGATCCTGATTGAAATCGGCAACAAATTTTCCTTTCTCAATAATATTGACCTCTACTTTTTTAAAGGCAATAAAATCTTCATAATTCTGAACAAGCTGGCTTATCATTCCATTAAAATCAACATCTGAAGTTTTATTAAACTGACTGTTTTCAATTTTGGAAAGCATTAATAAAGATTTATTTAAGCCTACCATTCTTCTCAGATCATTCTTTACTTCAGTAAGAAAAGTCAGATTCTTTTTATCAAGATTATCATTCTGGATCATAAGGTCAATTTTATTAATCACGATAGCCAAAGGAGTCTGAAGCTCATGGGAAGCGTTTTCAATAAACTGTTTCTGCTGATAAAAAACGAGTTCATTACGTTCAATCATTTCATTGATTTCCACATTTAACTCTTCAAATTCAGTGATCTTATAGTTCTGTTTTTCCTGAGAAAAAGGAATTCCAAACTGATATTTTTTAAGTTTGTCCAAAATCAGATAGAACGGTCTCATCGCTTTATTAAGCAGATATCCGTTAACAACTACGATACTTATCACCAAAAGGATATAAAGCACAATTAAGGCTGTTGTGAGGTCGTATATCAATTCATCTTCTTCTACCGTTGATGTTCTGATAACAAGCCGCTGATGACCTTTGAACTGATCAATAAAGTCAGCCTCAAGAACTCTGTAAGGCTGGTCTTTGTCATCATACTCCATATAGTACATCTTGTTGTACAGCCTGCTTTTATTTTGATAATCTCCAGCTTTGATGGGATTGATTTTAAATTCATTGAATCCAAATTCATTATTCTTCAAAAGCTGAGGATTAAGATAGACCGCTTTAATAATCTGTATTTTTCTATCTCTCAATCCATCATCTACATTATCATGCACTTCATCCAGGATATAGGCATAAAAAAGACCTGCCCACACTGCTATAATCAGCAGCAGGATCATGATCAGATATTTTATTGTGTAATATTTTAATGAAGTCTTCATCACATGAATTTATATCCTATTCCGTATACAGCCTGGAAATCAGCTTCTGCATTGAGGGTTTTCAGTTTTTTACGAAGGTTTTTGATCTGGGAATAAATAAAATCCAGACTGTCTGCCTGATCGATATAATCTCCCCAAATGGCTTCAGCCAGTGTTGTTTTTTGTAAGGTTTTCTCCGGATGAATTACGAAATAATACAGAAGATCATACTCTTTTCGGTTAAGAACAAGCTCTTCATCGCCTACTTTCACCGTTCTGTTCTCCGGATCAATGCTGATATTTTTGTAGCGGATGATATTTTCACCATCCTGATTTTTTCTTCTGATCACAGACTTGATTCTCGCCATCAGCTCTGCAAGGTGGAAAGGTTTTGCAAGATAATCATCTGCTCCTATTTCCAGTCCGGCCACCTTATCGTCCACAGAGTCTTTGGCGGAAAGAATAATCACAGGATCTTTCTTATGCATTTTTTTAATCTCTTTCAGAAGGTCTATTCCATTTCCGTCTGGCAGCATAATATCGAGCAAAATACAGTCGTATTCGTAAGAAATAATTTTCTCCAGCCCGCCGCTGTAATTTCCCGCATATTCTACAATGAAATGCTCTGCTTCCAGAAACTTCTGTACGGTATCTTTCAGTTCGGGTTCGTCTTCTACTATTAAAATCTTCATATTTCTGGATCTGTATATTCTGCTACTTCATTAATGTATATCAAATATATGAAATTAAAAGCGGGAAGCCGGAAGTTATTCAGACTCCAACAATCTATGCAGTTTCATCTAACTCCCTTCTTCCAGCCTCCAACTTCCATCCTTACCATTAATTTGATTTGACATATCGGCCGTCTGCATCAAAAACAAGGCATAAGCCATTCATGAGATTAATTTTATAGGCATTATATTTTTTCTCAATAGAATCAATCACGCTACCGGGATGGTGCTTTGTCATAAAAGACACAATACTTTTTCTAATCTTAGCAGAAGAAACCTTTCTTCCGTCGCTGTTTATTAAATTCCAATTGACCATAGTATTACTATTTAGTGTTTGTATTCGGTTACGTGTTAATCATCAATTCTTTTAAAGTTCCCATTCCTGTCGAATTCAAGCTCCAATCCATTGGAAAGTTCTGCTTTATAAGACCATCTTTTCTTTTCAATCTTAATAATGTAAGTGTTAGGAAAATTTTTCGTGCTGTAATTTCTGATGGATACAGGAATGAATCCATAAGGGATTTTCTGATGTTTTCCATCCACCTCTTTCCAGTTTCCATTGCTGTCGAACTCCATTTTCATTCCATTAGTAAGATATACCTTGTACTCATCTACTCCATAGATTTCTCTGTCTTCTATTGCCGAGCTTACCGGAATTCCTTTAAAATGAGCAGAAAGAAAAACTTTAGCTGTTTTTGGTAACTGATTCGCATTGATTGCTCTATCTTGTGCAGAAATCAAGCCTCCGATTAATAAAAATAAGATCATTAATACTCCTGTGATTTTCTTTACATTTTTCATACTATTACATTTTTCTGTTATTATTATGGAGCAAAGTTCCTAATCAATTTGGGAAAGAATTGGGAAAAATGATTTTGGTGGAGAATATTTAATTTAACCACAGATTGACACAGATGATCACAGATGTTTGTATTGATTTCTGAAGGATATTGAAAACAGAAAAGCCACTAAGGTCGTCTTAGTGGCTTTTTATCAGATTTTATAGTCTAATATTTTATAAATATTCTTTAATCTGCTGAAGATGGGTAATGGCTTTTAAACCTTCTTTCTGCTTATCTTCTTTATAAACATCAAAGAAGATCGCATCCATTCCGTAATCCGTAGCACCCATGGCATCTGCAATCCAATCGTCTCCAATCAGGATACTTTCTTCTTTTCTGGCTTCAGAAAGTCCCAATGAATATTCAAAAATCCTTGGATTGGGTTTTCTTACGCCTACTGCATCTGCACTGGTAATTGTTTTAAAATAAGGTGCAAT
>CBFQYI010000412.1:0-4426 GCA_965720825.1 uncultured Chryseobacterium sp.
GATGAAGCCAGAATTCCTACTGCTGAAAACGCAGCAATTAAGATCATCAGTCCAATATAACTACCGAAAGTCATTCCCAAGTCAATATTTCCTGCAGGAACTCCCAAAACATAGACAGTATAAAGGTAAATTAAAGAAGGAATAAGGCATAAAATCCCAACAATCCATACGGAAAGAAATTTTCCGGCTACCAGTTCTGACACATTTAACGGTTGTGAAAAAAGCCAGTTTAATGTTCCGGTTTGCTGTTCTTCTGCAAAAGTTTTCATGGAAAGTGCCGGAATGATAAACATCAACAGCCATGGAACCAATACGAAATAGCTCTGAAGCGAGGCCATTCCGATCTCAAAAATATTAGAATCGTTGTCGAAAAAGAACAGGAAAAGGGTTGCTATCAGACTGAAAGCGGCAATGATCACCCATGCACTCCAGTTTCCAAAGTAACTCCAAAGTTCTTTCTTTAAAATTGCAATCATAGTTTTTTTATAAGATGTAGAAAGGATGAATGTATTTGAAATACGTCTACTCTACAATTATTTGTTTTTTTTATTTTTATTAACCAGTTTCACTGTCATCATAATCAGAAATACAAGAACGAAAAATCCTGTGATTAATTGCCACCAGTATTCAATTACCATCGATTTTAAAATAACGGTAAATACGACCAGAAACAGAATGAATGTTGCAATTTCATTAGCCTGTCTCAGTTTGATATTGGCAATGGGCAGTGTATCTCCATGTAATTCTTTTAAATGGAGGACTTTTTTCCAGCACCAGTAATGGTAAAGGGCAAGTCCGATAAGGAAGGTCAGTTTCAAATGAAACCACGGCATTTTCATCAGCCCGGCATTTAAAAAGATCATGACCAATCCGCAAACTGCCATGATTACCCCGGCAGGAACGGTGATAATATTCCACAGCCTTCTGGCCATAAAAGTGTACTGCTCTCTCAGAATTTTCTTTTTTTCTTCCGGAAATTCATCGGTATCTTTATAGTAAACGAAAATCCTCACGAGATAAAAAATCCCCGCAAAATAGCTTACCATGAAGATAATATGCAGCGCTTTGATTATTGTATAAAGCATTCAGAAAAAATTAACAGCAAAGATAAGCTTATTATATAATTGTTAAAAATAAATTTCTTTTGATCAGGAAAATATAAGTAAAACAGATTTATATAAAAAATAGTTCGGCTCGGGGCAGCAAAGCTGCCCGAGCCGAACATTATATTTTTATTGTTGTAACCAATCTGATAATTAAGAGATCACTCCTAATTCTTTTCCAACTTTTTCAAAAGCAGCAATTGCTTTATCCAAATGCTCTCTTGTGTGAGCAGCTGATAACTGTACTCTGATTCTCGCTTTTCCTTTCGGTACTACAGGATAGAAGAATCCGATGACGTAAATACCTTCATCCATAAGCTTTTCAGCCATTTTCTGAGAAAGTGGTGCATCGTAAAGCATTACCGGAACAATAGCAGCATCTCCTTCAGGAATATCAAAACCTTTTGCTTTCATTTCCGTTCTGAAATATTCTGCATTTTCCATTACTTTATCACGAAGAGAAGTATCATCAGCAATCATATCCAATACTTTCAAAGCAGCTCCTACAATTCCGGGCGCCAGAGAGTTGGAGAATAGATAAGGTCTTGAACGCTGTCTCAACATATCAATGATCTCTTTTTTACCGGAAGTAAATCCTCCTAAAGCACCTCCTAAAGCTTTTCCTAAAGTAGAAGTGATGATGTCTACTCTACCCATTACTTCATTAGCTTCGTGAGTTCCACGACCTCTTTTTCCGATGAAACCTGTTGCGTGAGAATCATCTACCATTACCAAAGCATCATATTTATCAGCAAGGTCACAAACTCCTTTTAAGTCTGCCACGATACCGTCCATTGAGAAAACTCCGTCCGTAACGATAATTTTGAAACGGTGATTCTTTTCAGAAGCTGCAATCAACTGAGCTTCCAGATCAGCCATATTATTGTTTTTATATCTGTATCTCGCTGCTTTACACAAACGAACACCATCAATGATTGATGCGTGGTTCAATTCATCTGAAATAATAGCATCTTCTTCTGTAAACAATGGTTCAAAAACACCTCCGTTGGCATCAAATGCTGCTGCGTAAAGAATAGTATCTTCAAGACCTAAGAAATCAGCAATTTTTTTCTCCAAATCCTTGTGAATATCCTGTGTTCCGCAGATAAAACGTACAGAAGACATTCCATATCCGTGAGATTGGATCATTTCCTGAGAAGCTTTCATCACTTCCGGATGGTTGGATAATCCCAGATAATTATTGGCACAGAAGTTCAAAAGTTTCTTTCCGTTAGCTTCTATTTCTGCACTCTGCTGAGAGGTGATGATTCTTTCTCTTTTGTAAAGTCCGTCATTCTCAATATTCTGAAGTTCGTTCTGTAAATGTTGAAGGTATTTTTCAGAGATCATTTTTAGTAATTTTTTAGATGTGCTAATTTACTAAAAAGGCAGTAAAATAAAACCTTTTATATGCTTAATTCTAAAAAATTGAGAGGACTTTCACTTTTAACACTATTAGTCTACAAATTTAGTAGGATAATATTTATATTTGTTTAAAATTTTAATGCATGAGATTAAAGCCGGTACAAAAAATAAAGATGATCAGTTCAGAAACCTTTATCAATAAGCACATGAAGCCAGGAGTTCCGATTATTATTGAAGACTTTGTGCATCCGGAAAGTCCCGCTTTCAAAAAGTGGAATTATAAGTATTTCAAAGAAATTGCAGGAGATCATAGGGTGAATATCTATGGCAGTGAGCTTGATTCCCTGGACAGAGTCGCCAGTGATCCTATTGCACAGAGTACATTTTCAGAATATCTTGATTTGATTCAATCCACTCCTACCGAACACAGACTCTTCTTATTTAATTTATTAAAAATAAAACCTGAGCTTAAGAACGACATTATCTACAATGATGTTACGAATGGTAAAATACTGAAATGGCTGCCCTTTATGTTTTTTGGTGGTGAAGGTTCTGTTACGAGAAATCATATTGATATCGATATGTCACACGTTTTTATCACCCAATTTCAGGGAATCAAAAGAATCTGGCTCTTTCCATGGGAACAGTCTGATTTTATGTATAAACTCCCTTACAACTTCCACAGTCTGGCTCAAATTAAAAATCCCGATTATAGAAAATATCCGGCTCTACTCTACTTAAATGGATATGAAGCTATTATCCATCCTGGAGAAACCCTTTATATTCCTTCCGGTTGGTGGCATTATATTCAATATGATACGGAAGGTTATTCCATATCAGTAAGGGCACTTCCCTCAAGTCCGCTTGAAAAATGGCGTGGATTTAAAAACCTGGTCATTACCAGACATTTTGATAATCTGATGCGTAAAATATTCAAAGAAAAATGGTTTGACTATAAAGTGAAAACGGCCAGAAAAAGAGGAGCCAGAGCAGCAAGAAAACAAAGAAGCTTCCAAATCTGAAAGCTTCTTTTGTTATATTATGATTCATTTTGGTAAAAGTACTCATTCATACTTTACCGTTTGTCATTTTTAATGTTTGATAAATTTAATATTCTTTTCATCAATCGTAATGAAATAAGCTCCCGGAACCAATTCTGCAATTCCAATCGCTTTACCTGGCTGATACGTTCCTTTTCCAACCAATTTCCCGTCTATGGCATGAATTGTAAAATCCAAAGCTCTGTTAATGCCTTTCAGATTGATTTCATTTTTGGCAGGGTTCGGATACAAACCAAAACCTTCTTTCTCAACAGAAGAAACACTTAACGTATTATCCTGAGTCACCGTAGAGTTTTTCTCAAGAATCTGATATTCGTAATTAAACTGAACACTTGCAATCGGGAATGTTACCGATTGTAAAAAGCTTTGATTATTGGATGTATTGTTAAGGACAAAATAAGCAGTCTGACCTGCAGTTCCGGTTACTTTAATCGGTAAAGGCATTTCAAAAAAGCTAACGTTAGCACTGCTCTGTGTCTGAGAAACTTTAAATAAAGCCTGATTTCCGCCCTGCATCCATTTGATGGTGTAAGTAGGATATCCTTCGCCATAAACCCAGTCATTGAAAAATTCTGTAAAGTCTGTTCCGGTAGACTGAAGCAAGGAAGCATTAAAATCAGCAGTACGAGCATAGCTGTAAGCAAGGTTCGGTCTTGCATGATAGTCTTTAAGTGCCTGGTAAAATGCAGCGTCTCCTAAAATCCACTTCAGCATTCTCAATACATATCCTCCTTTAGCATAAGACAATCTGCTGTCAAATATTCTGTTGATGCTGGAAAGTCCGGAATCCGGTACATACACCGTTCCTGTTGTACTTGCGGTAATGTAGTTGGACTGACCTTGTAAGTAATTCAAAAATTCTGTGTTGGTCATCAATAATTTTTCATTGGCAAGGTG
>CBFQYI010000413.1:0-4387 GCA_965720825.1 uncultured Chryseobacterium sp.
TTTATAGAAAAAATCAGTCTCCTGTAATGTGTTTTCATCAGCAATCAGAAAGTATTCTAGCTTCATTCCTTGCTGATCATCAAAAATATCAGCTACTCTTTCCTTGATTTCCGGAATACTAACAGTTCTGAACCAGTCGTTTACTTTTTTTAAAGTCTCGTAAATTACTTTAGAAGCTTCTTTTCGGTCTTCATGAAGTCTTTGGTTTCTTGAGCTTAGTGCCAGCCCGTTTTCTGCCCTGTAAATAGGAACTCCGGTTATTTTAACGGGAAGATGTTTTTTCTCCACCATTTTTTTAATAATAGCAAGCTGCTGAAAATCCTTTTCACCAAAATAAGCATTATCAGGCTGTACCTGTCTGAAAAGCTCTTCTACAACAGTTCCTACTCCGTCAAAATGACCCGGCCTGGATTTACCTTCCATTTCATTTTCCAATCCGTCAAAATCATACGATTGGCTTTCTGCTTTTTCGGGATAAATATCTGTTACTTCTGGGATGTAAACAGCATCTACAAGGCCTGAATTCTGAAGAATAAGTAGGTCTCTGTTAACATCTCTTGGGTATTTTTCAAGATCCTCAGGATTGTTGAACTGAGTTGGATTTACAAAAATTGAAGAAATGACAAGATCATTTTCTTTTCTTGCCTCTTCATACAGAGAAAGATGGCCATTGTGCAGGGCACCCATAGTAGGGGCAAAGCCAATTCGTTTTCCCATTTCTTTCTGTCTTTCAATGAAATCCTGAAGGACTTTTCTGTTTTTTAGAACTTCCATAGTTTATTTTAATACTATTTCAAAAATACTAAAAATATCGCATAATAATATGTACTTTTAATAATTTGAAAAAGGGAATTTTCGTAAAAAAATGTTAATTAAAATAATGTTGGATGTTTTTTTGTAATTTTGCACATTAAAGCATTTTTACAAAAATTAGATAGAAAGTTTATGCCGAATCAAAAAATACTGTACATTACTACAGAGATGTATCCATATCAGGAAGATACAAATATGGCTGCAGTGGTAAACAAAATGGCACTTAAGATGCACCAAGAAGGCAATGATGTAAGAGTTTTTATGCCAAGATTTGGACAAATAAGTGAGAGAAAGTTCCAACTTCATGAAGTAATCCGTCTTTCAGGGATGAATATTATTATCAATGACCTGGACCAGCCTCTAATCATTAAAGTAGCGTCTCTTCCGGGGGAAAGACTTCAGGTTTACTTTATTGACAATGAAGAATACTTCAAAAGAAAACAATATTATTTCGATGATGAAGGAAACCCTTTCGAAGACAATGACGAAAGAGCTATTTTCTTTGCCAGAGGAGTTATTGAAACCATTAAAAAACTAAACTGGGTACCGGATGTTATCCATTTAAATGGATGGATGTCTTCTTTTGTTCCAATTTATCTTAAAACTTACTACGAATCAGATACTTATTTCAAAGACGCTAAAATTGTACTTTCTCTTTACAATGAGAAAGATGCTGACTTGGACAAAAAGATCGATGAAAAGCTACAGTTTGATAATATTTCAGGATTAAAAGCGTTAGATAGTCCAACTATTAAAAGTTTTGTTATCGAGAGTATGAACTATGTAGATGCCGTTGTAAAAGGGGATGAGTTTCTGGATGAAGACCTGGATAAGGCTTTCAACGAAACAGCAACCCAGAAATCGGAATATCTGGACGTAGATTCTATAAATCAACTTTATTAAAAACACATTTTTAATGACTCATAATCTTAAAAAGACATTCGCCATACTTCTATTGGCGATATTTGGAAGTGCATTCCTTTATAATTGTGAACCAGATCCGGATTCTCTTGGTGAGCAGCTGTTTAATGATGATGCAGCACAAGGCAATGAAATTTCATATCCTGTTATAGCATACAATTATAACAACAACGATTCAATCAGAAGTGATGCTTCAAGACTGATCAGTGGGTTGAGTGAATCTGGCGTTACTACAAATGTTGCTGTTCTTGGAGCCTTTACTGAATCCCAGTTTGGAATGCAAAGAGCATCTTATGTTACCCAGCTGAGAATGCCGGCAGATAATTTCGACTTCAATGGCGCGAATCCAAAAGTAGATTCCGTAGTCCTTGTTGTAAGACCACCTGCGAACACAGCTTCAAATACTTACTTCTTTGAAAGCAGCGATTCATTAAGAACAAATACATATACGAAAACTGATTTCCCGGTAGACGGAGTAGCTACAGAAGTTTCCATTGAGAAAAAAACTTATCCTGTTCGTAAATACGGTAAAATAGGAGGTGCTTCAAAATCAATGAAAATCAATGTACACGAAGTGACTACGTTCTTAGATGCAAATAATGATGCTCTGAAACGTTCCAATGCATCAATAAGTACTGGTGAGCTGTTAGGTTCAGGAGTATTTGATGGTAATATGAGTTCTTTATCTATCACAAAAAAATCTGACAATTCAATTGTATTCTCAGGAAACTTAGGATTCAGAATGAAGTTGAGCAATACAGACTTTTTCCAGACTCATATTCTTGATAAAAAAGGAAAACCTGAACTTCAGGATGCTGCTAACTTTATCAGATATTTTAAAGGAATAAAAATTTCTGTAGACGAAACGGATAGATATCTGTATCAGTTCTCTCCTAATGACTTGCAGGTTATCATGTATTATAAATATGATAAAACAGACAACGGAACAACCACAAGACCACAAACAACACTTAATTTCAACCTAGGAAGTGCAAACGCTCATATAGGATTGTATGAGTACAACAGAGCTGGATCACCTGCTGCAGCTGCACTAGCTGCAAGTAATCCTAATGAAGGTGATGAAAAACTTTTTGTTCAGGGAATGGGAGGACCTTCTGTGGTAGTAAAGATTAAGGATGAGACCATTGCACAACTTAAGGATATTTATAACAAAGATAAAGCAGGTATTGTAAGTGCTAAGATCAGAATATACTTGGATCCTGCAACATGGAAAAACACTGGTTCTACTGAAGATCGTAAGTTTACACTTTTAAACAATACATTAAATGCTGGTAAAATTGATTATTCAAAATTAACATTCACTTCAGATTTGACAAGCGGACTTGGGTTGTACTATTTTAAAGATAAACCTGAGCCAGGTTATTATGATTTTGTAGTTACAAAAACAATCAAGGACATTGTTGAAGGAAAAACAGAAACCGTTGGAGATGCTACACAGCCGATTGTTAATAAACCATTAATCATCAGTGCCGGAGCATTTGCTGCAAGTACTACAGGAACCCTTTTAGGTGTTCGTAATACGACAAGAGCATTTGATATGAACAGAATTATTCTGACAGGTATAGATAAAGCCAATACGAATCCAAAAAGAATCCAGCTAATGGTGACTTATGGTACGAAAAAATAGAACACGATAAACAAACAACACTAGACAAAATAAAATATGTGCGGAATAGTAGGATATACAGGTTTTCAAGACGCTTATGAAATTGTAATTAATGGTCTTAGAAGATTGGAATATAGAGGGTATGACAGTGCCGGAATTGTTTTAGAAGGACCAGAGAACAAGCTGGAAGTAGAGAAAACAAAGGGCAAAGTGGAGGATTTGGTGAATATTTCAAAAGGACTAAAAGGAACGTCTAAAATTGGAATGGGACACACCCGTTGGGCTACCCACGGAGTTCCAAGTGACAGAAATTCCCACCCGCACTTGTCAAACAACGGAAAAATCGCAATTGTACATAATGGTATTATTGAAAACTATGATACCATTAAAACAATGCTTACTGAGAAAGGTTTCACTTTCAAATCAGAAACAGATACTGAAGTATTGGTAAACCTTATCCAATATTTTATGGATCTTAATCCGGATATCGACTTCCCAACTGCAGTAAGATATGCATTGAATGAAGTATATGGTGCCTATGCAATCACTGTACTTCATGAAGATTATCCTGGAGTATTGGTAGTAGGAAGATTAGGATCTCCTTTAGCAATCGGAATCGGAGATAAAGAATATTTTATTGCTTCTGATGCATCTCCTTTCGTAGAATTTACAAAAGAAGCGATATATCTTGAAGAAGGACATATGGCAACGATCTCTCTGGAAACTGGAGTGGATATCAGAACCATCAATGAAAACTCTAAGATTGAGCCTGAAATTCAAGAGCTTAAGCTAAGCCTTGAACAAATCGAAAAAGGTGGATATGAGCATTTCATGCTTAAAGAAATCTTTGAACAGCCTAAGTCTGTACACGATACCATGAGAGGTAGGCTTCTTGTAGATGAGGGAGTAATCAAAATGGCTGGAATCTGGGATCATGTGGAGAGATTCAAAAACGCTAACAGAATTATTATCATTGCTTGTGGTACTTCATGGCATGCAGGTCTTATTGGAGAATATCTTATAGAA
>CBFQYI010000414.1:0-4368 GCA_965720825.1 uncultured Chryseobacterium sp.
ATCTCACCATCACCATCATCACTCATATCTTCCAATGGGACACTTTTTACGATTGTTCCGTCATCTTCTAACAGATTAAAAGTAGAAAGCTCATCTCCCTGCAGACTGAATGCACTTTTAATTCCTAAATGTAAGTTCCATAACGTTTGTTTTCCCTTAACTTCGACATCACGGAAAATATCCTCTTTCGCATCTAATATTACGCGGATTTTGTAAACCATATCAGTTTCTTAAATTACTTTTTTGCCTTTATAATTATGATAAATCTCTGTTGCAAATATATAATAAATGACATGTGACAAAAAAATATTTCAGGATTTTTTAAAATATTTTTTTTTCTTACATTTTGCCGGAATTATTTACTTTTTTCGAGCATAAAACTGAACTTCGTCCCTTCAAGGTACACACTTTCTACGGTAATATTTTCGTTATGTGCTTCAAGGATGTGCTTTACAATGGCCAGCCCAAGTCCGGAACCGCCTTCTCTTCGGCTTCTGCTGGTTTCCACACGATAAAATCTTTCGAAGATTCTCGGAAGAATTTCAGATTTGATTCCCATTCCGTTATCTATCACCTCTATCAGCACCTTATTTTTCAGAATACTGGTTTTTACAATCACTTTTGCTTCCTGTCTGTTGGCATAATGAATGGCATTGGAGATCAGATTAATAAAAACCTGAGAAATTTTCTGTTTATCGGCTTCCACAAAGATCTGCGGATGAAGGGTCTGAATCTGTAATGTTGTATTTCTTTTTTCGGCTTCAAGATCAAGAAGGTCGAAGATTTCCTTGATCAGAAGATTAACATCAAATTTTGAAACGGTAAGATTGATTTCACCGGCTTCCAGCCTGTTAATCATATCAAGATCTGTTACAATAGCAATCAGTCTTTCTACCGATTTATCAATTCTTTCGAGATATTTATCACGGATGGTAAGGTTATCTACACCTCCGTCTCTTAAAGTTTCTACATATCCCTGAATAGAAAACAGAGGTGTTTTCAGCTCATGGGAAACATTTCCGATATATTCTTTACGATAACTTTCCATCTCTTTCATCATATCAATTTCTGATACCTGTTGTTGATTGAGATCTGAAAATCTTTCGCCTAGTTCTTTAATGGTGATATTTTCGTCGTGATTCTGCACTATTTCCTGCGGAAGAAATCCGGAAAGACCTTTAACCTGTTTTCTGCTGTAGTAATTGAAAAGGAGTTCCAGTACTACACAGTTAATCAGGAAGATCAGGACAATACAGATGAAAAGACCCGTTTTAAACAAAGGGGTCTCATAATAGATATCTTTCAGCGAATCGAATACGACACCTAAAAGGAGCATTACCAGTGTCAGCAGACAGGAGGCAACGAGGGTAAGTCTGTAAAATTTCAATTTTACAACGTTTTAATGATTGAACGTAAAGTTAAGATTTTTAAATAATTAAACGATCAGTTTATACCCAATCCCTTTTAATGTCTGAATCGTATTGATTCCCAGTTTTTCTCTCAGTCTTCTGATGTGAACATCAATGGTTCTCTCCCCTACAATCACATCATTACCCCAAACCTTTTCCAGAATCTCTTCTCTTTTGAATACTTTTTCAGTGTTTGAAGCAAGCAGATAGAGCAAATCGAACTCTTTTTTAGGAAGAAGGAACTGCTGTCCGCTTTTGGAAACCCTGAAGTTATCTTTGTCGATAACAAGGTCTCCGATTTCAATAAGTTTAGCGTTGTCAGAAACCTGAGAGGTTAACTGTAATAATGCATTCACTTTAGAAATAAGGATTTTCGGTTTGATCAGTTTTACGATGTAGTCATTGGCTCCCGCCTGAAAACCTGCTAGTTGAGAAAACTCTTCGCTTCTTGCAGAAAGGAACACAATAAGTGTTTTTTGCAGTTCTTTCACTTTACGAAGTTCCTGACAGGTTTCTATCCCATCTTTTTCAGGCATCATGACATCTAATAAGATAAGATCCGGAACAATTTCCTTCGCTTTTTCTATACCTTCGTTACCATTAGTAGCTGTATAGATATCATACCCTTCCTTTTCCAAATTGTAAGACAGAATCTCTAAAATGTCCAGTTCATCGTCTATTAAAAGAATTTTTTTGCTCATCTTCTAGTTTAAGAATTCCCACAAAATTAATTATTTCAATTGATTTCATCTATCTGCCAAATGTTAACTAATTATTAAAAAACAACATTTCAGACATTAATTATAAAATCAATAAAAAAATCAATAAATAATTATACACAAATCAAATATAAGGAATAATATCCAACATTAAATTAAAAATTATAATTATATAAATTAAACATCGATAAGTATAAAATCTATTCTTCTGTTAATATAAACTTCATAATTAATTAAGATTCTCCTAAAGTTTTCTTAAAAACTTAGCCTTTATTTTGCCCTTGAAAAAGAAGTAAAAGAAGTAATAATGAAAAAACAACTCCACAAGAGCATCATGCTACTTGCCTTGTTTTCTGCTGGCTATGCTTTTGCACAAAGTCAGATTTTGGAAGGTAGGGTATTGGACGAGAAAGACAATACTCCTATAGAAGGGGTAAAAGTAAAAGTAAATGGCCAGGAAGTAACGACTGACCTTTCCGGATACTACTCTATCAACCTTTCTCCCGGTGCCAATTACATCGTAACGGTAAGTTCCAACGGATATAACAGAAAAGAGATCAGTGAAGTTATTATAAAGAATGAAGGTAACACTCATCTTGATATCGTTCTGGAAAAGCCATCTACCAAAGAAAAAGAAATTGAGGGAGTTGTCATAAAATCAAACGCAAGAAAAGAAACCATAGCCTCTACCATCGGTCTACAGAAGAACGCGGGTGTAGTTTCTCAGGTTATTGGTGTTGAAGCTATCAAAAGAAGTCCGGACAGAAACACTGGTGAAGTTCTGAAAAGAGTTTCCGGGGTGAGTTTATTTGACGGAAAATATATTGTAGTAAGAGGTTTATCAGACCGTTATAACCAGGCGATGCTGAACGGTATTCAGTTATCCAGTACAGAACCTGACAGAAAGACTTTCTCTTTCGACCTTTTCCCTGCTAACGTTATCGAAACCCTTGTCATCAACAAAACGTTCATTCCTGAATATACAGGTGAATGGGGAGGTGCATTGATTCAGGTAAATACTAAAGATATTCCTAATAAAAACTTCTTCAATGTACAGGTAGGTGTAGGAGGAAATACCGCTACTATGGGACAGGAATTCCATATGCAGAAAGGCGGAAAGTGGGACTTTTTAGGAATTGATGACGGTTACAGAAAACTTCCAACCAATATGCCTGCAAAAAATGCTTTCAGTATTTTGACTGAAGCACAGAAAACAGAGATTGGTAAAGGATATACAAAGAATCTTGGATACAACAGTATCGGTTATCCTGAAAACCTAAGTTTACAGTTAGATGGAGGTTTCAATACAAAATTATTTGGAAAAGATTTAGGAGTAATTGCTGTTTTAAACTATAGTAACAACAAAAGAAGAACTGAGTCTACCAACCGTTTCTTTACCATCAACAACCAACTTGCTGATACCAACTTCGATTATTTTACAGAAAAATACAGCAATGATATTATTTTAGGAGGAATGTTGAACCTTTCTTTAAAGCTGAACAACAACAATAAAATTTCCCTAAAGAATATCATTACCAATAATACAGTGAACCACATGTCCTTCAGGACAGGAAAAGACTTTGAATTTGACCCGATTAACGGAACAAATATCATGGCAAGGGAAATTGGATTTAAAGAAACTACTTTCTACAACTCTACCCTTTCCGGTAATCATAAAATTGATGTTCTTGGTGGATTGACGGTAAACTGGTACGGAAGTTTCGGAATCCTTGATCAGTACATTCCTTTGCTACAGCGTTTACAGTATAACCAATATACGAATATGCCGGGAAGTCCCTATTTAGCATTGATTTCTAATGGTCTTTCTCAAAAATCAGGAAGTGTATTCTATTCTACATTAAGTGATTATCTATATAATGCAGGAGGTGACGTATCCAAGACGTTTACGATGTTTGGACAAAAACAAACGATCAAAGGAGGTTATTTATTCCAGGTAAAAGACAGGATATACAACTCAAGACCATTCTCTGTAAGACTTGAGAACTTCAATCAGGGATTACTTTCTCAGCCTTTTGAAACCATCTTCAATCCTGGTAATTTCGGAACTAACGGAGGGTTTACATTTGACGAGATTGCAGGAAATCAGTACAGATATATTGCTAACACCATCCTTAACGCAGGATATTTACAGTTTGACAATAACTTCACACCATGGTTAAGAGCGGTTTGGGGATTAAGAGTTGAAAACTTTGACCAATTGGTAGGAAGCACGAAGAAAA
>CBFQYI010000415.1:0-4348 GCA_965720825.1 uncultured Chryseobacterium sp.
GTCTTTAGTAGCTCCCACCATAATGTCAATATCTGATTTTAATAAGTTTTCATAGCTTGGGTTCACGGCCAGTTGTCCGTCAATTCTTACTACTCTTGCTTCAGACATTGGTCCGTTGAAAGGAATATCTGTAATTGCAATAGCTGCAGAAGCTGCCAAACCTGCCAATGCTTCAGGCATTACTTCTTTATCGTAAGAAATTAATGAAATCATCACCTGTACTTCCGCATGGAAATCTTCAGGGAAAAGAGGACGTAATACTCTGTCCACCAATCTCATTGTAAGCACTTCATCATCAGATGGTTTTGCTTCTCTACGGAAGAAATTCCCAGGAATTCTTCCACCTGCGTAGAATTTTTCTCTGTAATCTACCGTTAATGGTAAAAAGTCTACACCAGGATTGGCTTCTTTGTTGGCTACAACTGTTGCTAAAAGCATAGTTCCACCACATTTCACCACTACAGATCCGTCAGCCTGCTTAGCCAGCTTTCCCGTTTCGATAGTGATTTCCCTGCCGTCTGCAAGGATAATCGTTTCTGTAAACGCTTGAGGTATACTCATAAATTTGCTTCTTTATACTCCGTATTGAGTATGATTAATATTTAAACTCTTTAAATTTTCGTTTGCAAAGGTACTATATAATAATGATATATTAAATTTTTCGATTGCTTTAATAGGCGTTTAAAATACAAAAAATTGGCTATCAATTGATGAAAGTTTGAAAATTTACACCGGTAATCTGAACTTATTCATCATTTATGAAAATAAAAAAGTGTTTTTTTGAGGATAATGTATTGAAAAATCCTGTCGTTTTTGTATTATTGTCTCAAAAAATGAAAATGATGTTTTGATCTGAAAAAAGTATCTGTTTCATTTTAAAAATGATTAAAATTATTGCAAACCAATAGGCTGATCCCTATATTTGCCCTACTTCACCAATTACAATGCTGGAGGTTAAAAAAGTTAAGGAACTATCCTTATCCAGATAAATAAATGTTTATGATTAATAAAGAAGTACAATCTCAAAGCAGGAATTATACGGTTCCGTTGATTACCATCACCCTGCTGTTTTTTATGTGGGGATTCATCACCTGTATGAATGACATCCTGATCCCGTATCTGAAACAACTTTTCAATCTTACCTTTTTCGAATCCATGCTGGTACAGTTCTGTTTTTTCGGAGCTTACTTTATTGGATCACTGATTTATTTTCTGATCTCTATCACAAAAGGAGATCCTATCAATAAATTAGGTTATAAGAAGGGAATCCTGTTCGGAATTTTTCTGGCAGCATTCGGCTGCGTTCTGTTTTATCCGGCAGCTACGTTTTCATATTATCCGCTGTTTCTGGGAGCTTTGTTTATTTTAGGACTCGGCTTTACAGTATTGCAGATTACAGCCAACGCTTATGTTTCATTGCTGGGAAGTGAAGAATCTGCTTCCAGCCGACTGAACATGACTCAGGCATTCAATGCCTTCGGAACCACCATTGCACCGGTACTTGGAGGTCATCTTATTTTTGAATTTTTCTCATCTCCGGACGGATCATTCAGTGCGGTAGCAACGAGAATTCCTTACCTTATTTTCGCAGGTATCCTTTTACTGGTAGCTTTATTGATCTCCAGAGTTAAACTTCCTTCATTCCAGATGGGTGAAGAAGAGATTGTAAAAGGTTGGGGAGCTCTTGAATTCAGCCACCTGAAATTCGGCGTATTTGCCATGTTCTGCTATGTAGGCGGAGAAGTTGCTGTAGGAAGCTTTATCATCAGTTTCCTTGAACAGCCACAGATTATGGGGTTTAATGAAATCATCAGTAAAAATTACCTTTCCTTATATTGGGGAGGAGCGATGATTGGCCGTTTTTTGGGAGCCATTTCTTTAAATCAATCAATAAGCCAAAGCAAAAAGGCTCTATATATGCTGGGGGCAGCTGCAGCTGTTTTCCTTGTGATTTTCAGTATTGTTAATCTTACATTCAGTCAGATCAGCTTTTTCCTTGTATTTATCGTTCTTAATTTCATTGCCTTTTTCGTGGGTAAAGCAGCCCCGGCAAGAACATTATCAATTTTTGCAACAATCAATGTTGCTTTACTGATTTCAGCAATGGTAAATCATGGTGAGCTGGCGATGTACAGTATTTTAGGAATCGGAATTTTCAACTCTATTATGTTCTCAAATATTTATACACTGGCTATTTCAGGATTGGGTAAATATACCAGTCAGGGATCTTCCTTAGTGGTCATGGCGATTCTGGGAGGAGCTATTGTTCCGATATTCCAGGGATATCTTGCCGATCAGTTTGGAGTACAGCATTCATTCATCATCCCTGTATTCTGCTATCTGGTTATTCTGATATTCGGGGCTTATTGTACCAAATATTTAGGTCATGTAGAAACTACAGAAGCTAAATCAGGTCATTAAAGTCAAATTCAATCAAAATGTATAAGGCGGAATATCTCAAAGGTATTCCGCTTTCTTTTTTCCCATCTAAAAATGTAACTTTTCATCAGAAAAAGGAACTTATCTTATAAACTAACACAATTATTATGAAAATACAGTTAAAGCTTGAATATGCTGCATTTCTACTCTTGGGCATATATGCTTTTGCACAAACGGAATATTCCTGGTGGTGGTTTGTCGGATTATTTCTTGTTCCGGATATTTCCATGCTTGGATATACGGTTAATAATAAAGTGGGCGCTTTTTGCTATAATCTCTTCCACCATTTCGGAGTAGCTGTCATTGTTTATTTTGCCGGAACAGCCTTGTCTCTGCCCTATTTACAAATGATCGGAGCTATTCTGTTTTCTCACTCTGCGTTTGACAGAATTTTGGGGTACGGTTTGAAATATCCGGATAGTTTTCAGAATACGCATTTGGGAAAGATTGGGAAGAAGGTTGAATAGCGATGTTGTAAACCACCCCGTCAAAAATTCTTTGAATTTTTGCCACCCCTCCGTGGGAGGGGAATTATCGCTCCTTCAGTTGTGATATTAGTCAGGATTCGAGCTATTGTTGATGCTTTTCTTGTTGGTTTAATACGGCTGGATTCCTACGGAATGACACAATTGGCGTATTGGTCTGTCCATACGGTTTGTCATTCCGTAGGAATCTAAATACTCTTTTATTATTACATGAAAATCAAAAACTTTAAGAAACTTAAGTGTTCTTCTCAACCATTTCGTATTTTCTAAAAAACTTTTGTGCCTTTTGTGGTTAAAAACTCTTTGCACTATAAAACAAAAAAGCAACCTCTTTCGAAGTTGCTTTTTATTTTGAAAATCTTTATAGATTATTTTCTTAAACCTAGTTCAGCAATAATTGCTCTATATCTTGCGATATCTTTGTTTTTAAGGTAATCTAATAAACTTTTTCTCTTACCTACCAATTTCACTAGAGATCTCTCTGTGTTGAAATCGTGACGGTTAGCCTTTAGGTGTTGAGATAAGTGGTTGATTCTGAAAGTGAAAAGAGCGATTTGTCCTTCAGCACTCCCTGTGTCTTGTGCAGATTTTCCGTGTTTTGCGAAAATTTCCTGCTTTTTGTCTGTTGTTAAGTACATTCCAATATTGTTTAATGATTATTATGTAACGGGTGCAAAATTACGACTATTTTTTGATTCTGCAAACATTATTGATTTCATATATCAAAATTGATAGAAAAAAATGTTAAAAATTTCTTAATGATTTGTATGCAATCCAACGAAAAGGCAGTAATTTTGCATTCGAATTACAAATGAAAAAAATTATATTCTTTACAGCGGTTACTACTTTTTTATTCATCGGATTTACTTCGGTAAAAGCCCAGAAGAATACTGATGATAAAATAAAAAAAGTTCTTTACTTCAATCCTGAGGTAGAGCCTGATATCGACGAAATAAAAGACCCTACCAACAACGCTTTCTTTGATGCCGTTACCGATAATTTCAGTAACAGAAGAAATAAAATGCTCCGGGCAGAAGTTCAGGTTCCCTTCGACAGCATAGACAAACAGACTATTGCAGATTACTGTCTCAACAATGATGCAGATTTTGCCATTGTTTCCAAAGTGAGATATTTCAAAGTAGGATTTGGAAAGTATGTTTTCTCCAATCAGGTGGTTGTGAGTATGAAACTCTTTGGTGCTGACGGAACTCTTGTCACCGAAACCGATCATGATACCTACCGGAAAAATATGCGTCTGCTGGGTTCTACAACCAACTCTGTTAAAATAGGAACCGAAGGAGCTATAAAAGGAATCATTAAGAAGCTGAGAAAGCTGAAACCAACGGAAGCAGAGCTTTAAGATTCAAGGTTTAAGATTCAAGGTTTAAGGTTTAAGGTTGGAATATATAGCCTTTTATCGTCAA
>CBFQYI010000416.1:0-4345 GCA_965720825.1 uncultured Chryseobacterium sp.
AAAATTATCTGGTGGAAAGTGATGAGTTTTCTGATAAAAAGATGAAAATCCAATGGCAATGGAATCATAATCCGGTGAAAGAAGCATGGTCTTTATCCGAAAGAAAAGGATTTCTGAGACTGAAGACCAGCAGAGTAGTAGACAATCTGTACGCAGCGCCCAATACGTTGACCCAGAGAATGGAAGGACCAACTTCTTCAGCAGTTGTTGCAATGGACCTCAAAGGAATGAAAGATGGAGATGTTGCAGGCTTCAGTGCTTTCAACGGGGATTCCGGGATCTTGTCTTTAATAAAGTAAGTCAATTAAAAATTTATTGTTTTTTCAACCAATGAATTAAGTCTGGATAGTAAAACCAAAGCGATTACAGGATTTAAAAAAGAAGAAAAAAAACGGATTCCTCTCGATTCAGATAAGGTTTTCCTGCGTATTGCTGCCAATTTTAACCTTGGGAAAGATCTTGCGGACTTTTATTATAGCACAGATCAGAAAAACTGGACAGAATTGGCAAAAGACTACAAAATGATCTTTGATTACCGGAGATTTTTTATGGGATCAAAATTCGCAGTTTTCAATTATGCCACTAAAAATACCGGAGGTTTCGTAGATGTTGATTTTTTTAGGATCAATGAAACTGGAAAATAATAAGCAGAAGCACAGAAAATGTGTGATAAATAAGCAAAAAAATAATACGCTATTATTTTTTTAACTGAAATAATAAGTGTTAAAACTACAAATAAAAAATCATGAATAAATCAGTTGTATTAGCATTAGGTTTTATGCTGTCAGGAGTTTTTATTTCTGGACAGGCTTTTGAGAAAAAAGCACCACAGGATTTTGATGTCGAGAAAAAAGAAATTCCACACGGAAAAATTGATACCATACAGTATTCTTCGGCAACGGTTGGAACTACACGGAAAGCTTTGGTATATACGCCTCCCGGATTTAAAAAAGGTACTCAATATCCTGTTTTGTATCTGCTACACGGTATTGGCGGAGATGAAAAAGAGTGGTTTAAAAATGGAACTCCGCAAATTATTCTAGATAATCTGTATGCCAAAGGAAAGCTTATTCCCATGATCGTTGTACTTCCCAACGGGCGGGCGATGAAAGACGACAGGGCTACCGGAGACATCATGGCAAAGGACAAGGTGGAAGCTTTTGCAACTTTTGAAAAAGACCTGCTGAATGATTTGATTCCCTTTGTAGAAAAAAAATATCCAGCTAAAAAAGACAGAAATGACAGAGCTATTGCCGGACTTTCTATGGGAGGTGGACAAACCCTGAATTTCGGACTGGGAAATACCGACAAGTTCGCATGGGTAGGCGCTTTCTCTGCTGCTCCGAATACCAAAGAACCTCAGAAACTTCTTCCGGATCCACCCAAAGCGAAACAATTAAAACTGCTTTGGATATCATGCGGAGATCAGGACAGACTAATGTCTTTCAGCAAAAGAACAAGTGACTATCTTACAGAAAATAATGTTCCGCATATATTTTATGTAGAACCGGGCGGTCACGACTTCAAGGTCTGGAAAAATGATCTGTACCTGTTTTCACAGTTGCTTTTCAAGCCGATAAAGCAAGAAGACATTAATCTTATTCTGAAGTCAGAATAAAATATCAGGCTTAAAAGTTTTAAATCCAAATTTCCAATTCTATGAGTATCTGTAAAATATATGTCAGTTTAATTCTAATGACAGGCTTTTCCCAAGAGGGATTTGCACAGAATCCTATTGTGCAGACCAATTACACTGCAGATCCTGCACCGATGGTCTACAATGACAGGCTGTATGTGTACACCACACACGATGAAGATGATTCTACGTGGTTCACCATGAACGACTGGAAAGTATATTCTACCAACGATATGGTCAACTGGACAGATCACGGAACAATTCTCTCGTATAAAGATTTTGACTGGGTAAAGCGCGATGCCTGGGCCGCACAATGTGTAGAAAGAAACGGAAAGTTTTTTTTATACGTTCCGATGTGGTCCAAAACCAATAATAAAGGCGCTATAGGGGTTGCTGTTGGCGATATTCCGTTGGGCCCTTTTCATGATCCGCTGGGAAAACCTCTGGTTCAGAGCGAATGGGGAGATATTGATCCCACGGTTTTTGTGGATGATGACGGACAGGTTCATATGTATTGGGGAAATCCTAAGCTTAAATACGTAAAGCTTAATGAAGATATGATTTCCTATTCCGGAAATATTACAGAAGTTTCAATGACAGAAGAATCATTTGGTAAAAGAGATGGGAAAGCCAACCTGGAAAGACCAACAAAATATGAGGAAGGCCCGTGGCTGTACAAAAGGAAAAATTTGTATTATCTTTTCTGGCCGGGTGGTCCGCTTCCTGAATTCATAGGATATTCTACAAGTAAAACAGCACAAGGACCCTGGAAATATGGTGGAATTATCATGCCTGCGGAAGGAAAGTCATTCACCAATCATCCCGGTGTTATTGATTTCCGGGGGAAAACTTATTTCTTTTATCACAATGGTGCATTGCCGGGCGGAAGCGGTTTTACGAGATCGGTAAGTCTGGAAGAGCTTACATTCAATAAAGACGGCTCCATTTCACCATTTAAAATGACTAACGGAATTACAAAAGCTATCGCAACAGTTAACCCTTATTCGTTCAATCAGGCAGAAATGATTGCCTGGTCAGAAAATGTAAAATCCTATCAGAATAAAGAGGCTGGTGTTTTCATCAAAGCCAAGAAAAATGGGGCTTATACCAGTGTAAAAAATGTGGATTTCCGAAAAAAAGGAGCCGCAGCTTTCTCAGCAAGGGTAGGAACTACCCATAACAGTGACGTAACGATGGCCATTCATTTAGATGCTGTGAACGGTCCGGTAGCCGCCACAGTAAAGATTCCGATGACTGGTGGTGATGACCGCTGGGAAACGGTAAAAGTGCAGATTTCTGAAAAGATTACCGGTATCCATGATCTGTATTTTGTATTCAGCGGAAAAGCTTCAACAGATATTATGTATTTCGATTACTGGACTTTTCTTGAAAATAATGAATTATGAGAAAAAAAGCATTATATATTGTATTCAGCCTGTTTCTAATAAGCAAAAGTTTTGCGCAGGTAGCAGAGGTTTCAAGTCCTGACGGCCAAATAAAGCTTCATGTCTTTTCAGAAGGAGGGCAGGCTTTGTATGATGTGACTTTTCAAGGGAAAATAATGCTTGAAAAATCTCCGTTAGGCCTGATAACGAATGAATCAGATTTTTCCAAGAATTTGAAATTTACTGACAGCCAAAAAGATGTGATTTCTAAGAAATATACAAACCGGAAAATCAAAATATCTGAGGTTCATTATAATACAAATACTTTAACCGTTAATTTCACCAATGCGGACCAGCACCAGATAAGCATCGAATTCCAGGTGAGCAACAACAATATTGCTTTCCGATATAATATTCCACCGATGAAAGAACGGCTGAGTGTTGTTGTTCAGTCAGAATCCACAGGGTACAGATTTCCGTCACAGACCACGACTTTTCTTTCACCTATGATGAAGCCGATGACGGGATTTGCCCGCACAGCGCCAAGTTATGAAAGCGGCTATAAAGCCGATGCTGAGCTGGGAATATCATCTGATTACGGATACGTTTTCCCGGGTCTGTTCCATATCGGAAATGAAGGCTGGGTATTACTTTCTGAGACTGGAGTGAACAGTTCGTATTGTGCTTCACACCTTGAAACCACAGCAGGAAAAAGCCTTTACAAAGTAGCCTATCCAAATATCGCTGAAAACAATGGTTTCGGAAGTACCGGAGCATCCGTTTCACTTCCCGGAAAAACACCGTGGAGAACAATTACAGTGGGAGGTTCTCTGAAACCCATCGTGGAAACCACCATTCCTTTTGATGTGGTAGATCTGATGTATGAGCCTTCACAGGAGTATCAGTTCGGAAAATCCACCTGGAGCTGGATTTTGTGGCAGGACAAAAGCATGAACTATGATGATCAGGTAAAATTCATAGACCTTGCTGCCGCGCTGAAATATCAGTTTATTCTTATGGATGCGCTTTGGGATAAAAATATAGGTAAAGACCATATGAAAGAGCTTATTCAATATGCAAAATCAAAAAATGTCGGGGTATTACTTTGGTATAATTCCAATGGAGCAGCCAATGACGCACCGATGGGACCTAGAAACAAAATGAGCTCATCTGTTGAACGTAAAAAAGAAATGAAATGGCTGAAAGATGTCGGGGTAAAAGGGCTCAAAGTGGATTTTTTCGGAGGAGATAAGCAGGAAACCATGCGTCTTTATGAAGATATTTTATCCGATGCCAACGATTATGGATTAACCATTATTTTTCA
>CBFQYI010000417.1:0-4328 GCA_965720825.1 uncultured Chryseobacterium sp.
TAAAGTAATAAAAATAAATGAGTTATATCACTGGGTATAGAAAAAAATAAAAAAATTATACTGAATAATCTTTAATATTTGCGATAAATTTTAAATAAAATAAGCTGTTACATTGAAATTTTCAATAAATTAGTATAGTGTACTTTTTGAAATTAAAAGAATTTTAAGTTCTGAAGAGCCATCGGTAATCATTTCAAAAAAGGTTGGTTGATAAGTTCGTATATTTGAATTTTACAAATCATCTGCGATGGAAAAAGTAACCCATACCTCACTGGAAGATTTTTATAAAGAGATGGCTGCCAAATTAGGCAAAGATCTTGAAAGTATTTTTCCAAAAGGACTTCACAAAGACATTGGTCACTTTAATGTTTTTGATATTGCCCAAACAATAGAAAGAGCAAAGACCACTTCTGAAATGCCTTATAACAGAAGAAAATACTATAAAATAAGCTTTATAAAAGGAAGAAACAGAGCAGAATATGCAGATAAGGTAATTTCAATACAACAGAATGCTCTATTATTTGCTACCCCTAAAGTTCCCTATCACTGGGTTCCTGAAGACCCGGATCAGTCGGGAAGTTTCTGTGTATTTACTGAAGACTTTTTCATTAAGGATAAATCGTATTACAATCTGGAAGATCTTCCTATTTTTCAGCCTGGTGGAGTTCCGGTTTTTGAAATTGATGGTGAGCTTGCAGAAGAGATTGAAAGCCTCTTTAAAAAGATAAAAAAAGAAATTGATTCAGATTATGTATTTAAATATGATCTGATCAGAAACTATGTTCTGGAGCTGATTCATTATGGACAGAAATTACAGCCTGCATCTAAAATATCGGCTTCAAATGATGCATCCATGCGAGTGGTTTCCTTATTTATAGAGCTGCTGGAGAGACAGTTTCCTATTGAATCATGGGAACAGAGACTTCAACTGAAAACTGCAAAAGATTATGCAGACCGGTTGGCTGTTCACGTCAATTATTTAAACAAAAGATTAAAGGAAAGCACCGGAAAGACAACCACGGAATTTATTTCGGACCGGATTATCCAGGAAGCTAAAATACTTTTAAAACAGACGAAATGGAATGTTTCAGAAATATCTTACGCTCTGGGATTTGAGGAGATTGCCCATTTTTCCAATTTCTTTAAAAGGAAAACAAAGTTTACCCCATTAGAATTTCGTTCCTGATTTGAATTTTGCAAATTTCAGATTGATTCAAGCAAACATTTCAGTCTGAAAATATCCCAACTTTGTACCATCAAAATAATCAAAATACAATGAACACAAAAACAAATATTGCACTGGTAACCGGAGGAAGCCGTGGATTAGGGAAAAACTCAGCACTTAAAATTGCTCAAAAAGGATTAGATGTTATTATTACCTACAGAAGCAACAAAGAAGAGGCTGATGCTGTTGTCGATGAAATCAAATCAATGGGAAGAAATGCTGTAGCATTTCAGCTAGATACAAAAGATATTAAAAGCTTTGATACTTTTGTAAAAAACGTAACGGATCAGTTGCAGCAGAACACTGGAAGTACTCATATTGATTACCTGATCAATAATGCAGGAACAGCCTTATATTCGCCAATTACAGAAGTAACGGAAGAACAGTTGGACGATGTGGTAGATATTCACTTTAAAGGGGTATTTTTCCTGACTCAAAAATTATTGCCGTTTATTAATGATGGAGGAGGTATTATTAATGTCTCTTCAGGATTGGCGAGATTTGCAACACCAGGATCCTCTATTTATGGATCAATAAAAGCAGGAGTAGAAATGCTTACGAAATACATGGCTAAAGAACTGGGTTCAAGAAAAATTAAAGCCAATGTTGTAGCTCCGGGAGCTATTGAAACAGATTTTGGTGGCGGAAGAGTAAGAGACAATGAAGAAATCAATGCCATGGTAGCAGGTGCTACAGCACTCGGAAGAGTAGGTCTTCCGGATGACATTGGTGGAGTGGTTGCCTTCCTGTGTACAGAAGATGCAAGATGGATCAATGGGCAAAGAATTGAAGTTTCAGGAGGAATGTTCCTATAGAACTTTAAAAGGCCAAAAAGCGAAATTTTTAATTTCTTTTTTGGTCTTTTTCACTATCTTTAATCTAGAGATCAGTTGATATGATTAAAGAATTTCTTGATCAGTACCCATACCTTCTGTTGGGGCTTGAGGCCCTTTATCTTCTTGGGGGCGTTTTCCTGGCAGGTAAGATCATTATGGATACCAGAAATACCAGCAAAACACTGGCTTACCTTCTGCTAATTATTTTTCTTCCGGTGGTGGGAATCATCATTTATTTTGTTTTTGGAGTCAATTTCAGAAAGAATAAATTTTATACCTTCAAAATAGAACGTAATGAACAGATATATCAAAAAGTACAGCAATATATTGAAGAAACGCATCATAAAACACTGAATGCTCATCAGGAAGAATTACAGAATTTTTTGCTCACGGTTAATTTTCTTTACAATGCCGGCAATGCACCTATTTCTCAGGGAAATCATACGGAAGTCCTGATTAATGGTGAGGCCAAATTTGAAAAAGTTTTCGAAGTCCTTGAAAAGGCAGTACATCATATCCATCTGGAATATTATATTTATGATAATGACGACGTCGGGAACAGGCTTGCTGATCTGTTGATGAGAAAAGCAAAGCAAGGTGTTAAAATACGTTTTCTCTACGATGATCTGGGAAGTGGAAAATTAGGCCGGAAGTTTTTAAGAAAGTTACAGGAAGCGGGAGTGGAAGTATCTCCGGTCAACAAAATTACTTTCAGGCTTCTTGCCAACAGAGTGAATTACAGAGATCACAGGAAGATCATCATTGTAGATGGTACTGAGGTTTTTACAGGTGGCATCAATGTTTCGGATAAATACATCAATCCTAATCCAGAACAGTACTGGAGAGATGTTCATCTTTATATTAAAGGAGAAGCTGCTTTTTATTTTCAATTTCTGTTTTTCAGCAACTGGGTTTTTGCCACTGAAAAATTTCCTGAAATCTCAACTTCGTATTTCGATTATAAAAAAACTGAAGCAGGAAGTTCCCTTGTTCAGGTTGCTGCAAGTGGACCTGATACCAGACCTTCTATTATGTTGAGCACCAGTTCGGCAATTCTTTCTGCTAAAAAAAGAGTATATATTGTAACGCCTTATTTTATCCCTGTTGAAACGGTATTGAATGCTATAAAGCAAGCAGGTCTTTCGGGAATTGATGTAAGGCTTATGGTACCAAAATCAGGAGACTCTGTGGTAGTAAATGCCGCAGCCTATTCCTACTATGAAGAACTTCTGGAGAACAAAGTAAGAGTATTCTTTTACAAAAAAGGGTTTATTCATGCCAAAACAATGATTATTGATGACCATTTTTCGTCTGTAGGAACCGCGAATATGGATGTCAGAAGTCAGGAACTTAATTTTGAGGTGAATACATTAATCTTTGATGCTGAAATTAATCAGAAGCTTAAAAATCTTTTTATTGAGGATATGAATGATTGTGAAGAAATCTTCCTTGATGCCTGGAAGAAAAGACCGAAATCCAAAGTTTTTTTTGAACATCTGGCCAGACTGCTTTCTCCGTTAATTTAAAATTCATGTGTGAATAGAAAATAAAAACTCCGGAAACATTTCCGGAGTTTTATGCATAATCTCTTTCCTTCTTTGTTTTAATCAGGAAGTATTAAATCTTTGATAAATTCTCAAGCGCCTTTTCCAGAGTTTCCTGCTTCTTGGCAAAGCACAACCTGATCACATTCTCATTCAGCTTGTTTTTATAAAATGAAGAGAAAGGAACACTGGCCACCTTATGATTGATGGTAAGTTCTGAAGCAAAATCAAAATCATTTTTATCTGAAATCTTATCATATTTCACTGCCTGAAAATAAGTTCCTTCACAATCCAGAAGCTCGAACGATGTACCTGCAAGACCTTTTCTCAGAAAGTCTCTTTTTTCCTGGAAAAACTGATTCAGATAAGTATAGTGTTCATCATTTTTCATGTATTCTGCCAGGGCCAGCTGAATAGGTGTATTTACACAAAACACATTGAATTGATGTACTTTCCTGAATTCTTCCGTTAAGATTTTAGGTGCTGCACAATAGCCCACTTTCCATCCGGTAACATGGAAAAGCTTCCCAAAAGAGGCTACAAGAAGGCTTCTTTCTTTCAATTCCGGATACTTACAAATGCTTAAATGCTGTTTTCCATCAAAAACAATATTTTCATACACTTCATCACTCAAAATAAGAATGGAAGTGCCTTTTACCAGTTTGATAAGTTCTTGTATATCATTTTCTTTCAGGATTTTTCCTGAAGGATTGTTAGGATTAT
>CBFQYI010000418.1:0-4311 GCA_965720825.1 uncultured Chryseobacterium sp.
CAATATATTTTCCACTCCTTCTGAAATGATCAAAACAGGGGATCAGGTTTTATGGACCAATATTGAATATTCTTATAAAGAATTGTAGTTAGATCCTCATTTCTTAATTATTAAACTAAAAAAACTTCCTGTCTCACTAAGATACAGGAAGTTTTCATTATAAACATTCTATAATACATGTCAAACATCGTTTATTGATAAACCATACCATGAAAATAAAATTTTCACTATTCTTTCTGTTTTCAATATACTTACTCAATGCCCAGATTTCCGGCCCGCTAAAACAACTTATCGACCCTATTGATAAAGAATATTTTGACTTAACGATTAAAGAGGATTATAATACAGACAAGTATTCCAAATTATCCGAAATGTATAATGAGATTGACAAAACAGCAACCAATGATGAACTGTTTTATTTGGCAGTTACCGGAAGTACTTTTATAAGAATCAATGCAATACTGTCTCTTATAGATAGAAATGACAAAAGGATTGTAGATTTATATCGTTATTATTCTAAGTTTACTTTAATCTATTATCAGAAAATGGGATGTCTGGCCACAGCTCAGGATATGGCATTAAGCAATATACGGGGAAATATTATGAATAAAATTAAATATTATGAACTGTATAAGCATATGAAAACGCAAAAAAATGGGGAACTTCTTTTTTCCAATGAAGAAATTGAATACTATGAAAAATTCAATGTGAGTGATTTTAAATCGTATGTAAAAGCATTTGATGAAATCGACAAAAAATTTATTCCCGAAAGAATAGAAACCAATGATTCTATCAAAGAAATATGGAAAGATAACAAACTTCAGGTACCTTCATTATAAAAATAAATCCCAGGTACTATTCCCGGGATCTTATTTTTATTTCTTCACAAAAACTTTCTCTATAGTTTGTGATTCTTCATTACTTAGTTTTGAGGCTTTCCCCATCTTGGCAATAAAAGAGGTTACTTCTTCCGGTGTCGCTGGTGATCCCAAATTTTCTCCTTTAGCATCAAAAGAATCTGCCAATACTTCTCCTTTTGGGTTGAGAATCACCCAGAAAGGAAGCCCGGCATTTCCGCCTTTATATTTATTCATCAACTCTTGTCCGCCTGGATTTTCAAGGCTCTTCTTATCACCTCTTTCCTGAACGTCTACATAAGCCGTGACAAATCTTTTATCAAAAATAGGTTTGGTTTCAGGAAGGTCCATATTTTTTTCCATCATTTTGCACCATTTGCACCATGAAGCATGGAACACCAGTAAAACATTTTTCTTTCCTGCTTTAGCTTCCGTGAAAGCCTTATTTAATACAACATCTGCTTTTTCCTGCGCTGCCCCCAACTGGAACAGTAACAAGGTTATAACAATAATAATTTTAGAGTATTTCATTCTGAATTTTTATTTTAAATCTACACGAATTTAAGTATTTAATCGTTCAGTTATTTTATTTAACTTTAATTAATTTATAAATAATGAGATATAAATATTTTTATTGTTTTCTATTCACGTTTATTCTTATAATATCTAATGCTCAGATCTCTGAAGCAGTAAAAAAACTGGCACAGCCTTTAGGCAATGTCTCATATGCAGAGTCTCCTAATATTGGAGTTGGAGGTGAAGAAAGCAAAATTTATAATCAATTTAAAAAGGTTGCTAAAATAGCAACCAGGGATGAGCTTTATTATTTTGCAATGAATGGCAGCAATTCTTTAAGGATTTACGCTGGTCAGGAACTATTTAAAAGAAATGATAAAAGATTTTTTGATATCTATACATTTTATTCCGCCAATCCTTTGATTATGAAATATACTCAAGGCTGTGTTGGAAAAAATAAAAATATTTCCGCGTTTTTGAAAGATGAAGTATATTCAGCACTGGAATATATATCTTTACGGGATCAGTTATTGAAAAATAAAAGTAAAGAGGATGAAATATCAAAATTACAATTAAACCAAATCAAAGAGCTGGGTTATGGTAAACTTACGGAAGAAAATATTAATTCAGTTAAAAAGCAGTTAGAAAAAATTGATAACAAAAAATCAAACTAAAATTTATCTGCTCTATTTATTCAACTTTTAACAAATCTGAAATGATTGAAATAAAAAAATATTCTAATCAGTCAGGGCATACTGAACCAAGAAGAGTCATCAGATATACTTTATTCTGGTGTCATCACGGAAATGCTGAAATTCTGATTGACGAAAATATTTTTATTATGAAAACCAGTCAGGTTGTAACCATTACTTCAGGACAGTTTCATCAGTTAAAATCAGTGGAAGGAGAATTGACTGCATTAGAATTTACGCTGGATTATTTCTGCAAAAGCGACAATGATATTGAGCTTATTTTCCACAACGGACTCTTTTGTCATTTCGGAATGAATGAAATGATCACCGTACAACATCCTGTATTTTTTACTCAAACTCTGAACAGTATTGAAAAAGAAATTCAGGAACAGCCATATCAATATCTGATCTCTACGCATTCTATGGTTGAATTGCTGTTGGTGGAAATCAACCGCAGTAAGATTGCCAATGGTGATGAAATCTGGAAACCCGATGCTTTATTTTTAAAGTTCCTTGAAAGTGTAAGAGCGAATTTTAAAAATAATTTCCAGGTATCTCATTTTGCTGATCTTCTCGGAACCACGGAAGCCAAACTGAATGAGGTTGCCAAAATTCATACCAACAAAACAGCTCAGAATGTGATCTACAGCCTTATCATTTCTGAAGCCAAGAGGCTTTTGCTCTATGAAAAACTTACCGTAAAAGAAATTGCTTACCAGCTTGGGTTCAATGATCCCTTCTATTTTTCAAACTTCTTTAAAAAACACACTTCACACTCTCCCAAAGAGTATCAAAAATCGGTAAAGGAAATATAAAAAAGGAGTCTTATTCTGAAGAAAAAAATTAACAGATCCTCCAGCTTCCTTCTTCCCTCAGATATTACATGCTTTTTCCGGAATTGTCTATTCTTTAGACGACGGCTTTCGCTGAACTTTGTACTGTAATTAAAACCTAAAAATTATACGTATGAAAACACAACAGGAAGCCGCCGTTTTTTTAGTAAGAATTGCTCTGGCTGCCGGGTTTTTATCAGCTGTGGCAAGCAGACTGAATCTTTGGGGAGCACAATCTTCCGGTTGGAAAAATTTTGTTCATTATACCGCTGAAACCAATTCATTTTTGCCACAATCCTGGGCAGCCATTATTGCAGTATTATCCACCAGTGCTGAACTTTCAATAGGTATTCTGCTGCTGCTGGGTTTTCAGATAAAAAGAACAGCAAGGTATGCCTCTATTCTTACTTTATTTTTTGCAATAGCCATGAGCATTTCTTTTGGAATTAAAGAACCCTTGGACTATTCGGTTTTCGCATTCAGTGCCGGAGCTTTTCTTCTGAGTACTTTTCCCCGTTATCCATGGAGTTTAGATCAATTTTCACATCAATAACAATTAAAATTCAGATATCATGAACACCAACATCCACGATTACATCGTAAAAACAGAACAGAAAGAATGGCAGCCTTTGATTGAAAAAGGGATTCATTATGAAGGTATTTTTGTAAAATCTTTGAAATTTGATCCTGAAAAAAACCGTTCTACCAGTATTCTTTTAAAATTTGAACCGGGGGTCAGCTATCCTTATCACAATCATCCTGCAGGAGAAGAATTGTTTATCATGGAAGGTGATGCAACTATTGCAGGAGCCCGGCTTGAAAAAGGAGATTATTTGTATACTCCGCCCAATTTTAAACATTCCGTGAAGTCGGATCAAGGTTGCACCATCCTTTTTATAGTCCCTGAAGAAGTGGAAATTCTTTAAACTAATACAAAAAACCACAGTAAAAAAATTACTGTGGTTCATCATAATTTAAAAAAAATAGGGTTGGAGTTATTTTAAAACTATTTTATCAGGTGATATTGACCTGAAGTCTATTAGTGTTTTTTTCTTTCTCACAATATCCACCACAGTCTGCACTGAAAAGGTGAGAATAATATATAAGACGATAAGCACAGATACATAACCTATTTCATGTTGTCTGTATCCAAAAATCCCTTTTCCCCAGGAGATCAGTATCCATTGGATCATGTACATTGAAGTTAAATTTTTGCTGCAATATTTTAAGACGCGCATAAAACCATTTTCTCTAATGTTTGCAGTGACTGTATTGATCAACCATAAAAACAGCAAAGTCCAGCCTGCAAAATAAATAACGCCTCCAGGACCCATATGATAAAAACCATTGTAGTTATAATCTCCATACAGAAAAACCAGTGGTGCTCCGATGGCAATGAACAGTAGCCCTACA
>CBFQYI010000419.1:0-4309 GCA_965720825.1 uncultured Chryseobacterium sp.
GTGGCTTACCATACAGATCATTTTCCTATTTTGGGAATTCAGGAATTTAGTGAAAATCAGCTGAAAGGCTGTCATCTGCTGTTCAATGAACTCTCCGGAGCGCGCTCCATTGATGATCCGCACAAACATGATTTTTTTATCATCAATCTTTTTGAGCAGGGAGTAGGCTCGCATACCATAGATTTTACAGAATATGAGGTAAAAGATTACCAGATTCATCTTGTTTTTCCGGATCAGGTACATCAATGGGTGATTGAAAAAGAAACCATCGGATATCAGCTGATGATCAGCAGAGATTGGTTTGAAAGCTTTCTGCCCTCGTTAAGATTTTCTGCATCGTATTACCAGAATCATCCGGTGATCAATCTTTCCAAAGAAGTTTTTGAAACTTTTCTGTATGAATTCCAGGAAATCCAGAAAGAACTGAAAGGAGAAAAAGTTTTTTGGGAACTGATTCAAAAAAGAAGTGAACTCATCGTTTTATTGGTAAGCAAATCTGTGGAAGGCGCTTATAAAGATTTTGAAGTCTATAACTCCAATCCTATTATTTCAAAATTTCTGCATCTTATTGACGAACATTTCAAAACAGAAAGATCCGTTTCTTTTTATGCAGATAAACTGAATATTTCTGCCAACTACCTGAATATTGTCTGCAAGAAAAATCTCAATGCTTCAGCTTCATCACTTATTCAGGACCGCATTTTACTGGAAGCAAAAAGACTGTTGAAAGTTTCCGAAATGTCTGTGAAAGACATTGTGTATGATCTCGGGTTTTATGATCATGCCAGCTTTTCCAAATTCTTTAAAGCCCAAACGGGAATGACACCTTCCCAGTTTAAAGAATAATCTATACAAAACAAGACATGATTGATACACCGGTTTTACCCTAAAGCCGGCTTAATTTTGTATTGTTAAATTTTAAATCATGCAATTTCCCTATCAATTAACTGCAAAAGGAAACTATTCTCTTAAAAATGTCCGTCTGGAGACAGGTTTTGAATACGAAAATGAAGAGGTTACCGGAACAAAAACTGACCTTTTCAGTATTGAAATTGAAGACGGAAAAATAAAAACAGTAAAAGCCAATGATCCTGCTTCCAAAGCGATAGATGCAAAAGGATATCTGATGCTTCCTGCTTTCAGGGATATGCACATCCATTTGGATAAAACATTATACGGACTTCCATGGCAGGCACTTTCTCCGAAAAGAAGAACCGTGAAGGATATGATTGCCTATGAACAGGAAATCATCCCCGAATTGCTGAAGACTTCCGTAAGCAGAGCAGAACAGCTGATCACCCTGCAGCAGCATTACGGAACTCACTTTGCAAGAACCCATTTTAATATTGATCCTACTTCTGGATTAAAATCTCTGGAACATCTTGAACAGGCTCTTGAAAATAAAAAAGATTCTTTCAAAGCTGAACTGGTTGCTTTTCCTCAACATGGAGTATATTATACAGAATCTGCTCCACTGATGAAGGAAGCAGCGCAACTGAAAAGTGTGGGATTTATCGGTGGACTTGATCCCTTGAGTATTGACGGAAGTATAGAGAAAGTAATAGATTTTACGGTTCAGCTGGCGCTGGATCATCATAAAGGAATTGATATTCATCTGCATGAAGCAGGAGAGTCCGGGATGAAAACGATTAATTATCTGATTGATAAAGCGATCGAAAATCCGGTACTTCAGGGAAAAACATTTGTAAGCCATGCATTTGCTTTAGCCCATCTTTCACCTAAAGAAACTGAGCAGATTGCAGAAAGACTGGCTGCCGGAAAAGTAGGAATTGCTTCTTCTGTACCTTTTAAAGGAAAAATAATGCCCATACCAACGCTGAAAAAATATGGGGTTAATGTATTGATCGGAAATGATAATGTGCAGGATTACTGGAGTACTTTCGGATCCGGAAATATGCTGCAGAAAGCGAATCTTATTGCTGAATTATACGGTTACGCTACGGAATATGCCCTGTCAAGAGCTTTGCAGTTTGCCACCCAAAATATTCTTCCTCTGGATGAAAAAGGTAAACAGCAATGGCCTAAAGCCGGTGATGAAGCAGCTATTGTTCTGACAGACGCGTCATGTTCTGCAGAAGCTGTTTCCAGAATGTCCGAAATAAAAGCCCTGATGAATGATGGGAATTTATTCTGGAGAAATTAATCTGAAGTATATATATTTTTATACACTTGTTTTTTGTAATTGCCATCGGAAGCTTTTCTGGTGGCTTTTTTTGAATGGGGTACGGATTTCGGGTTTTTGAGATTCGTGATTCGTGATTCGAGTTTTGAGGTTTTGGGTTGTGAACTTCGAACTTTTTATATTCAATAGGAACGGGCTTTAGCCCGTTTAAATGTAATAGAATAAACTCCTCAGGCTTTAGCCCAAACTTATGAAAGAACATCTGTGTTCAAACCCCAAAAATTACTGTTCATATTCCCTTTTTCTGTTTTTACAATATGAACACCTCTTAATATTAATTTCGTGAGACCAACATCATATCGGATAATAACGATAAAAAAAGCCCCCGGAAAATATTTCCGAAGGCCTTTTATTTGAAATTAAATCTAGGTACTTATATGATGATATGTTATAAGTTGAAGTTAGTCCATCCTGCATACCAGGTATCAGTAGCATCTTTTACAGCACCTCTGTAAGTAACCTGTGTAAACCAAGTTGCTAATTTAGGGTTTGTAAACGCTCCACCTGTTAATAATGGAGAACCTGCACTAGGAGTAAAGTTTGGTGTAGTTCCTGCAGGAGCCCATGCACCGGCAAGTTTTACATCAACTGTAGAAGCAAGGATTGTATTTCCTTTCGCATTAAACCAAGTCGTAAGATCGTTTAATGTATACGTTGTCGGAGTAGAGGTAGATGGTCCGAATTTTAAAGGAGTTGTATTTCCTGCCAATACGTTGTTTTCAAAGAATAATTTGTTACCTACGATGTTGTTATCCGTTGGAGATCCTTTCGTAGCATCAATGAATAAACCAACCGGGAATCCTGTGAATACAGAGTTGAATACAGAGATAGAAGAGTTTCTTCTGATCTGTAATGCATTCTGAAATAAAGCATTGATTGTTCCAGGAGCTGCAGAGTTGATTGGCCCGATAATCGTCATGTTAGAGAACGTAGCTGAAGTCTGAGGCGTTAAAGTAGAACCGTTAGCATCATTATCAGATTCAAATGCGTTAGAACCAGAAACGTCGGCTACCTGAGAATCTCTTACTGCGATACCAAACTGTACATTTCCTGAGAAACCGTTATCTGTATCGAAATCGTCATCAAGACCTTTGTAAGAGATAAGGTGAGAACAGTTTACTGTTCCTCCGAACCATTCAAAACTGTCATCGTTAGCATAAGCAACTTCTACGTAGTCTACTTTAGTTCCGTTACCTACACCACCGAATGTAAGCCCGTTAATCTCTTTATCTGGTAAGAATGCATATCCTGCATATTCTATTCTTACATATTTTAATACACCACTGTTGTCAGCAGCATTATTTCCACCATAAAGTCCAAGACCTTCAGAGTTGTTAATACCTCCTTCAATTTCTCCAACTCCGTTTGTTCCTCCGAAAGATGCATTAGTAGGAGCGTTTCCTAAGATTACTACACCAGCCCAGTCTCCTCTTTTAGGACTTGCTTTCTCTGAAGTGAAGATAATAGGGTTAGCAGCAGTTCCTTCTGCCATGATTTTGCTTCCTCTTGTAATGATTAAAGCTCCGTTTTTATCAGCTTCACCTACAATCTTTGTACCTGGCTCGATAGTTAAAGTAGCTCCGTTAGTTACATATACTAGTCCTCTTAGCTTATAGATTTTATTTGCTTTAAGCGTAGTATTGGAAGTGATTTTTCCTGAAAGAATAAGGTTTTCAGTATCTCCGTTTCCGTTACCTCCATTTTGAATAATGGTAGGTCCATCTTCTTCTATATTTCTACAAGCGGTAGTTGATACTAGAGCGCCAAGCATTAAAGAATATAAAACGAACTTTTTCATGTTATAAAGAATTAAATTATTTATTAGATTATTTGTTGAGTGAATTAAAAATTGTATCCCAGTGTTAAACTGATATTGGTTCCTGTAAGTCTTTCAATAGCAAGAGCATCTTTGCTGTCATACTTACCATTGTCATTCAGGTCATGGTAGAATTTAGCACGACGGTTCAGGATATCTGAAACATTCAGCTTGATCTCTCCCTTGTTGCTCCATAGTTTTTTAGCAAGCTGGAAGTCAAGAAGAGGTCTAGGTGCTTCCCAGATTGGTGGAACCTGATCATTTCCTACATAAAGGATTCTTCTTCCGAT
>CBFQYI010000420.1:0-4308 GCA_965720825.1 uncultured Chryseobacterium sp.
CTGGGAATGGTTTCTTTATGGCCGTTCTTTTTGCTCATACCAATTATTATTCTCCTTTGGAGAAAATGGAAATCAAAGAAGAAAAATCAGAATTAAGTTATTAAAAATCCGGGCATCTGCGATGCCCGGATTTTTACTGCATTATCAACAATTTATCCTGTTTCCAGTACTTGTTTAAAATCAATAACAATGCAATAGTCTTGTTAACAGCTGTTAAATATTTTCAAAAATTTACTTTCTGATGGTTTTAGTAATACTGCTTCCGTCTTTATAAAGTATTTTCACAAAATATATTCCAGATTGAAGGCGACTGATATTCATCTTATTCTGTCCCGGATTCATGAAAGTCAGGATCTGAAGTCCATGAGGAGTAATAATATCTACTCGGCTAATTTTATCATAGAAGCTTTCAGGAGCAAAATTCATGATATGCTCAGATACAATCACTGAAAGATCATTTTCTTTATTGCTAAGACCTGATGTTTTACAACTTTGTCCTTCAATGCAGTCGCTTACCACTTTCCAGACAGCATTACTTCCCGGTGCTTCTCCCGGATTTGCATACCATTTATTTTCCCAGATTTTACAGGCATTGAAAACCTTTGTTCCTGCTGTTGGATACGTTTTTGCCGGATTATATTCCTGTGCACCACAATACGCAACCGGACCGCCTGATTCACAGCCAGGCCCTTCTGTACATGCGCTTACCTCTTCCCATACCATATTGGCTCCCGGTAGTTCTCCCGGATTTGCATACCATTTGTTTTTCCAGATTTTGCAAGAGTAGAAAACTTTCACTCCGGCTGTAGGATATGCATTGGCAGCATTATACTGTTCTGCTCCACAATAGGACTGACCATTCCCTGGTGTGACTTTCTTAGTTCGGATTTTTAACTCATTACTGGCATCAGATAGCTGATCGTTCATGGAAACCGATTTAACCGTGTAACGATATTCTGTATCTTGTACCAATCCTGTTCGTAAAAAGTTTGTTTGCACAGTCTCTCCTACTTTGATTCCATTTTCAAAAATCTGGTAATTTTTGATGCCTTGTGAGTGAGTAGAAGCCATCCACATGAGTGAAACGGAATTTTCAGTAATTGCCATTGAATGGAGGTTGGATGGTGCTGTAGGTTTTTCAAGAGTGCCTTCACTGTTTGTTTTCACATTGAGTGGCGCGCTTTTTCCTGATGTCAGCCCTGAAGAACCTTTCGCCTGTATTTCATATGTATAAATTGTGTTAGCAGTTAAGCCGTTATCCTGAAATGTAGGTGTACTTACCTGCTGAATATTTTGTCCGTTTCGGAAAACGTTATAAGATACTGCATCTGCTTGTGCATTCCAGCTTATTTTAGCAGAAGAACTTGTTACTCCTACCTGTGTTAATCCTGTAGGAGTGGTAGGCGCAGAAACTCCTGTTCCGGAGGTTACGTTCACATCAATTACATTATAGAATGCATTGGTGGTATCTGCTACATCCCAAACTGCTAAAATAATATGGTAGCCAGTACGGTTAGCAGGAACTGTAATCTGATGAGAAACATTATCTTGTGGTGGTGTCCCGTTATGTGTGACCGTACCAATAAGCTCAAGATCCTGACGGGAAAGAGGTTGATTAGGATTCCAGCCCTGCTTTGTCATATAATAATGCCATTTTGCAGTGGCATGATAAGCCAGATATTTCCAGATAAAGGCATTCACTCCGGTTGTGATATTGGTTTTCTTCCAGCGGTCAGCAGTTTGAATATCCAGCGTAGTGTCTCCCCCTATACTTCCATTAGCAGAGGCAATCTTCCCATCTGCCGGACCCAACGCCGGGAAACCTTTTGGAGCTTCCAAAGATCCGGGTTCATTAATGATAGATCCATAGATTCCAAATGCTGCAGAATAACCAAGTGTAGCCTTATCCAGACTTCCCTGATATCCTCTTGAAGCAGGGCTCATTACATATCCGTGTGCAGACAGATGAATTAAAGAAGGTACCAGTATGGCCAGCATCAGCAATACCGGAAAAAAAAATTTACGTGTCATCATATTATAATATTTTGGTGTTGATTTTATAAGATCAATTCTCTATAAGCTAATTTTTCAAATCATTGCGCTCCAGATAACTAAAGAAACACAAGAGATATTTGTTTAAATTCATTAAAAAAATCATATTATATAATTTTCAATAAAAAACTTACTTAAACAAGATAAATCAACTAATACTTCAAATTAAAACATAAAATTACAATTCATAACATATTATCATTATCATATAACCACAACATGTTAAAACATAAAAGTACGAAAAAATAAATAATTAATCACATATTATTGAAATAAATTCAGTCTGAATTACTCTAAAATAACACCAATAGAGAAATGAAGCTACAAAAAACACTTCTAGCCTGATGATTTTTAATGAATTACAAAAAAATTTAAATAAAAAAAAGAAAGGCTGAGAGAATTGATCATTCTTCCAGCCTGTAAATCTTAAAGAGTCCTGAGATCTTCTTCAATCAAAAGGAATATAATTTATTTTCCAAGTACAAATACTGCGGGTATTTTATGGAGTTCCGGCTTTTGTTTTTGCCAGTCTTTTATGGTTTTTGTTTTGATAAATTCATGTTCCGGATCGTTGATATTGGCAGCAATACAAAGCATTGTATTAGGCGATAAAAACTTACACAAATCTTCAAAAAGCTGGTTATTTCTGTAAGGAGTTTCCATAAAAATCTGTGAATATCCGGTTTTCTGAACCAGACTTTCAAGATTCATGATCTGTTTCTTTTTTTCTCCTTTATCAATAGGAAGATAGCCATGGAAGGTGAATTCCTGTCCATTAAAACCACTTGAAATCAAGGCCATGATAATGGATGAAGGCCCGGAAATCGGGATCACTCTGATATTTTTTTCATGGCACCATTTCACCATCAGATTTCCCGGGTCTGCAATACATGGCAATCCTGCTTCAGACAGCAATCCAAAATCCTGCCCTTTCAGCATGAGTTCCTGAGCTTCCTTAATGTCAGCATTTTCTGTGTATTTATCCAATAGAAACAACTTCAGATCAGCCTGTTTCTTTTCGGGAGCAAAGAATTTAACAACTTTTCGAGCTGTTTTCTCATTTTCTACAAAGAAATAATCCGTCTGCATGATATAATCCTTCAGAACTGGGGAAAAGTGGTTGATAGAAGTATTTTCTGATAAATAAGCAGGGAGTAAAAAAAGCATTGTATTATTTTTTTAGTTCTTTCGTTAAATAAAAGTTGAGGAAATATTTTGCATTTTCATGCTTATTATTCTGATAGTTCGTTTTTGATAGCTTCACACCCTTTATCCAAAAGCTGGAAAACATTTTCAAAATCTTTCATATCTCCCCAGTAAGGATCCGGAACTTCAGCGTTTTTGTAATCACCTAATACTTCCAGGAATAATGATACTTTCCGGCGTTCTTCTTCATTTTTAGTTTTAGAAACTACATCTCCCAATACATCAATATCCATACAGTAGATCTTATCGAAGGTTTCAAAATCTTTTCTGGTGATAGGTCTTGATCTTTGTTTCGATATATCAATCTCGTGATTAGCAGCTGTTTTAATAGCTCTTTTATCAGGATGTTCACCTTCATGCATTGAAATAGTTCCGGCAGAATCTACCCTATAATGATCTGGTAGTTTTGCTTTCATAATTCCTTCCGCCAATGGACTTCTGCAGATATTCCCCAAGCAAACCATTAATATTTTCATATCCTGTGTATTTAAAAAGAGTGTTTTGTCACGACAAAACTAAATAAAAAATGAAGAATAAAACTATCCTTCATTTAATTTATGTAAGCTCAACCTTAATTATTGTTTGATTCTCTCAGTAAGGTCTTTTACGTATTTCTTGATTTCTTTATCTATTTTAGAAACGTCTTTGATGGTATCACAAGCATACATTACTGTAGAGTGATCTTTTCCACCCATTTCCTCACCAATTTTAGTAAATGTAGAATTGGTAAATTCTTTGGAGAAGTACATGGCAAGCTGTCTTGGCAATGCAATCTCTCTCTTTCTTGTTTTTGAAAGCAGCTGTTCTTTTTTGATTCCAAAATAATCACAAACCACTTCCTGAATGTAAGGAATATTGATGATTTTCTTCTGGTTAGCCGCAATTCTGTTGATGGTTTCCTTAAGCAACTCAAGACTAAGATCTCTCTTATATACAGTGGAGTAAGCAATCACAGAGTTGATCACCCCGATAAGTTCTCTTACATTGGTTTTCGTTTCCACAGCAAGGAAGTCAAGCATATCTCCCGGAAGGACAATTCCGTCTCTGCTT
>CBFQYI010000421.1:0-4278 GCA_965720825.1 uncultured Chryseobacterium sp.
TTCCGGAAGATAACCTGCCCAGGCTTCAATCCCACCCTGTTTATTGAGAACCGGGCCGTTTTCATAAGTTTCCCAAGTTTTTGAGTTCAATTGATTATCTGCTGCAGGATAAATCAATACCTGAAATTTAAATTGTTTTCCGAGCTGAGTAGAAACTGCCGTTGATAAAGCCGCTCCGGCACTGTCGCCTATGATTCCTACTTTATCAGGATCAATTCCTAAGGATTCTGCATGGTCGAATACCCATTTTACTCCGTCAATAGAATCATTTAAACCAGCTGGAAAAGGATGTTCGGGAGCAAGACGATAATCTATAAAAATAACTACAGATCCGGTTTTATTAGCCAGTTTACGGACTACAGCATCATGAGTCTCATATCCTCCTGCAATAAACCATCCTCCATGAATATAAATAATAGCTGGCGACTGTTGAATTTCTTTTCCCTTAGGACGGTAAATCCTGATGGGAATCTGATGATTTTCCTGTGGAATATGCAGCTCTTCAATCATGGTTACTGATTCTTTCTTCCCGCTAAGCTGAAGAGACATGGTTTCAAGAAATTTTCTTGCTCCGTCTAAAGAATCCTGAGGATTGAAGGGTTGTATACTTTCTAAATGATTTAAAATCTGTGTTATCTTAGGCGTTAATTGCATTTTTATTTTGATTTAAGTTGTTGCTACTGCGGAAAACATGAGCGCTATTGTCCTTCCTCTTGCAGTTATTTTCTGTTTTGATGAACAAAATTAAATCTCAAACCTTACATTTGCATTGTATACAGCTAAATGTATGGTACTAACAAATTTGTAAGTAATGGGCAAAATAAAAGAAAACTCAACGAATAATATCAACAAAAAGTATATCCAAGGATGTGATCTGAGCTATGCAGTGTGCAAAATCGGAGGACGTTGGAAACTTATTATTTTAAATAAGTTAAAAGACGGAAAATTACGTTTCAGTGAGCTTAGAAACTCTATTTCAGGAATAACGGAAAGAATGCTAACCCTTCAGCTGAGAGAACTTGAAAAAGAAAGTCTGGTAAAAAGAACTGTCCATGCTGAAGTTCCGCCAAGAGTAGATTATGAATTGACAGCTATTGCCAGAGAGCTGATCCCTATTTGGAAACAGCTTGATGAATGGGGTGGAAAACACAGAGAACTGATGCAGGCACAGGAAGATGCAGAAGAATTATCATAAAAAGCTTCGGGGGATTTTATCTGCGATAAAATCCCCCGAAGCAAATAGGTTTTAGTATAAAAAATACTTTTACTTTTATGCTTTATTTACTTTTTTACAAAATAATAGATGTGCTATTAAAGCCAATACGCCAAATACCGTTCCTACAAAGCATACTCCAGTCCATTGTGCCTTTTGCCAGGCAATAGAAGCCAGCCAGGTTCCCAGTGATCCTCCAATGAAATAAGATACCATATACACGGTATTCAACCTGTTGACCGCATTTGATTTGATCAGGAAATAATTGGTCTGGTTCATAATGTGACTTGACTGTACTCCCAAATCAACAAGAATTACTCCAATAATCAGTCCCCAATAGGTTTCTCCTGCAAAATAGGTAAAGCCCCAGCTTCCAATCACAATCAATAAAGAGTACAATATAATCCTGTTAATATCCAGATACTTTTGCAATTTTCCCACTTTGGCTGCAGCTAAAGCTCCTACAGCACCTGCTAATCCAAAGCTCCCCACTACAGAGGATCCGGCATTAAAAGGTGGTTTCTCCATATGAAAAACCAATGTGGTAAACAAAGCACACATCGACCCGAATGCCATAGCTCCACGAAATGATGCTAATTGGAGAACAGGCTGTGTTTTGGCAAGATGAGCAACAGAACGCATCAGTTCTTTGTAGGTTCCTTTAAAGTTTGGAGACATTTCCGGAAGCATTTTATAAACAGCTAACCAAACGAGAATCATCAGTCCTGCTGCAATTCCAAACATAGCTCTCCATCCCCAGACTTCTCCCACAATTCCACCCACAAAACGGGAAAGAAGAATTCCCAATAATAATCCGGACATAACCAATCCGATGTTGGATGACTTTTCTTTATCTGATGAAAGTTCCGCTGCAATAGGAACAAATAATTGCGGAATAACTGATGTTGCTCCAATCAATAAACTGGCTGCATACAGCATCCACAACTGAGTAGCAAAAGTCATCCATAAAAGTGAACCGAAAACCAGACACAAATCAATTAAAATTAATTTCTTGCGGAAAAATTTATCTCCCAAAGGAACTATCAGCAGCAATCCTAATGCATAACCAATCTGTGTAAGGACAGATATTTTACTTGCAGCACTTTCAGAAACCTGAAGTTCTTCAGAGATGAGTGCCAATAAAGGCTGATTATAATAATTGTTGGCGACTACAAGCCCGGAAATAACGGCCATAAGCCAGATAACCGTCCGGGAAATACCATGGGAAGAACTCTCCTGCATTATTTTTAAAGTTTTTATTTGAATTGAAAGCTGTCTGACGGCTGCTAACAATGCACCCCATCAGATTTTTAAGAGATCAAAGATAATCATTAAAAAAAGAAAATTTCCGGTATTATCTTTTACATCGTTATGAATAATCCGTAATGTTCCGATAAGTAGAATGATTTCAGCATTCTGCCTCTATGATTGTTTTTATTGATTATATATATCGATGAAAAACCTTTTGAATATTAGAAATATTAAGGAAATTTGCAGCATGAAAATTATTCCACTTAAAGAAGGCAATTTTTCGGCAAGCAAAACCAAAAACTTTACGCTTTTAACAGAAGAAAACTTTGATACAATCGGAGGAATTAAAATGTCTGTTCAACCGTTTCTTATCATTACGGAAAATGATTATATCCTTTTGGATGCAGGGATTGGCTGGAAAAATGAGTCCGGAACAACGGTGGTTTCAGAAATTCTTGAAAGGGAAAATATTCATCATGAGCAAATCACCAAGTTATTGCTTTCCCATCTTCATAAAGATCATATTGAAGGAGCTGTAAAGCTTACAGAAAATGGTTTTGAGGCCGCTTTTCCCAATGCTCAGATTTATATCCAGAAACGTGAACTGGATTTTGCAATGGAAAAGAAAGGGAATCCTTCTTTTGATTTTGATATGTTGGAAAAGTTGATTCAGCTCCCGAATATCACATGGATGAATGAAGATCAGGGGCAGATCACAGACGAAATTTCCTATGAAGTCGTAGGTGGTCACACTCCTTTTATGCAGGTGTTCTGGATCAGAGAAAATGAGGAAACAGCTTTCTACGGGGCTGATGATCTTCCGCAGGCTTCCTATTTAAAATATCATTTGGCCTATAAAAGCGACTTTGATGGCAGAAAAGCAATGGAGTTAAGGCTTAAATGGGAAAAGGAAGCAAGAGAAAATAATTGGAAAATTCTTTTATACCATGATTTGGATAAAGCTTTAGTGGAATTTTAAAGACAGAAAAAATGGTTTAAATTTCATTAAACCATTTATAGATATCAAATTCAGAAGGAATATTCAGTTTTTTCCTTATCCTGTTTTTCCTGTTCTGTATTGCTTTTGGTGTAACAAAAATACAGGTTGCAATTTCCTTGGTTGTCATATTGAGCTTAAGGTAAATACAAAAGATCAGTTCAGAATTTTTAAGGGAAGGCTGTATATCAGATAACTTTTTAAAAAAATCGGGATAAACCAATCTGAATTTATTCAGGAGACGAGGAGAATTTGCTTTGGCCAATGCCATTATTTCGTCTTGTACAAGAATCTTTTGGGTTAAATCCTCTAAGTTCGTTTCAGGTGTTCTATTTTTCATAATACTTTTTCATCTCTTATTTCAGATACCACATCTTTTGTGTACCTGTACAAAGTCTTTTTTCACTGTTCAATTTGTGTTTTGCTGAATCAATACCGGGAACAAAATAATTTGTATGTATTCAAAATTCTATAAGTTTTAATTAATATTACGTAACAATTTACAGTGTATAGCTCGCATTTATTGAATGATTCTGTTAAAAAAATCACACCTATGAATTTCTTTCCATTTTTACACACGCAAAGAAATAAAAAATGATTAAAATTTTATTAAATACGTGTACCACATAGATACCACGTTATATTTTGAGTAAAAATATCATAATTGCTTTTATCAGCTTGTTCCCCATTATTTGTGTCCTTATTTTGATAGGAAGTAAATGTAGTGTGTTATTCCGTTAACTTTTTATGATCTCGATCAATGTTTTCAACCTATTCATCGGAAAAAACTAAACATTTGTGGTATATGAATGGTACC
>CBFQYI010000422.1:0-4266 GCA_965720825.1 uncultured Chryseobacterium sp.
GGTGATGTAGTGAATAAATTTAAGCAGATAACAGGTATTGAAGAAAGAAGATATGCGCACAGTACACAGGTTACTTCAGATCTGGGGGTTATTGCAGCGCGTGCAGCCATAGAAAATGCAGGAATTGATCCTGAAACATTAGACTATATTATATTTGCCCATAACTTTGGGGATGTTCGTTTCGGAACCGTTCAGTCTGATACGGTGCCCAGTCTTGCTGCAAGGGTAAAACATGTATTGGGGATCAGAAATAATTTCTGCGTAGCCTATGATGTTCTTTTTGGATGTCCGGGATGGATTGAAGGGGTTATACAGGCTCATGCATTTATCAAGTCCGGTATAGCAAAACGATGCCTGGTCATTGGGGCAGAAACACTTTCCCGTGTAGTTGACATTCACGACAGAGACAGTATGATCTATGCAGATGGAGCAGGAGCGGCGGTTCTGGAAGTAAATCAGGATGATGATGCCGGGATTAAGTCTCATTTGTCAGCTTCTTATACACTTGAAGAGAAAGACTATCTGTATTTTGGAAAATCTTACAACAACGAAAGATGCCAGGATACCCGATACATTAAGATGGATGGCAGGAAAATATATGAATTTGCTCTGGTCAATGTTCCGGATGCCATGAAAAAATGTCTTGATAACAGTGGATATTCCATTGATCAGCTCAATAAAATTATCATTCATCAGGCGAATGAAAAAATGGATGAAGCTATCGTTAGCAGGTTTTATCAATTATTTGGAAAACCGGTTCCGGAAAATATTATGCCTATGGTTATTCACAAATTAGGAAACAGCAGCGTAGCGACAATTCCTTCTTTGTTGACGATGATTTTAAAGGATGAACTGGAACATCATAAAATCAAAAAAAATGATATCGTATTATTTGCTTCAGTAGGAGCTGGGATGAATATTAATGCTTTTGTCTATAAGTTTTAAAATATAAAAAAGAGATTGGCTCAAAGGTCAGTCTCTTTTGTTTTTATAAACATTGTATTGAGCCTTTCTGGTCTTTATGTTTTAATAGAGATTGGTAGCTCTTAAGGGTTTGCTCCACGCTACACTGAATTTCTTTTCCTGGAATAGTATCAGGAGTTGTTTTTTCTTTCTGATCGGATTTTATGCTGTATTTCTTTTCAAGACATTTCAGCGGCTGATTATTCTGAAGGTAGATACGGGTTTCTGTAATGTCATCTTTTGTCACTGGTTTTTCGGGAGTGCCACCATCAAAACTCCACACGGTCTCTTGTCTGAAAATAAAAAATGGCTTTCCATCTTTAATAAAATACTTTTCAGATCCGGAAAAATGACTGTGTTCTGTATAAAAATGTTCTATTACTTTAATTTCATCCTTGTCAGAATAGAAAGTAACTTCCCCTGAAGGTTCATCATTACAATCATAATTGAATTGTGAAGAACTCAGTTTTTTAGTTTCCAACTGAGCCTGAAGGACAGCATATTGTTTTTTGATCTGATCAATAGGATCTTCTTCAGTACTGCTCTTTATTGAATCATTTTCTACAACAAGACTATCCCTGGAAACGGATTCTTTATAGAAAGTTTTCTCTTTTTCATTTTTACAGGAAACAATAAGAAGCAGACCTGCTGCCAGAAATAGGTTTTTCATATGATAGATACTTTGGTGGCTGATAAAAATACAAAAAAATTAAAAGCATGAATTATTGATCTAAAATCATATAAAAAAAGCTTCGGAATTTCTCCGAAGCTTTTAACCTTATTTTTTAAATCAGGATTATTGATATCTCTGATGTTCTTTACTTTTTGCAAACCTTTTGGTGATTGGTTTGAACAACGCTTTGTATTTTTCTGCATCAAACAATTGTGAATCTGTAAGTGCTTTATAAGTCATCCAGACTCCAAAAGGAAGAAGGATCAGGTTAGGAAGCCATGCAGCAAGATAAGGATTCATTTTTCCGCTCCATGACATGTTTTCCACCCCAACATTCATTACATAAAAGATGATGAAAATAACGATAGCGATGATTACCGGAAGTCCCATTCCTCCTTTTCTGATGATAGACCCTAAACTGGCTCCGATCAGGAAGAAGATAATACAGGTCACCGAATAGGCGACAATTCTCTGCTGGTAAATAACGACTTTACTGAAGTATTTTACATTAGAACTGTATTCATTTTTTTTAGATTCCAGGGTGGATTTCAGGTTGTCAAGCCTGTTGTAGGAATTATAAATGATTTCCAGTTTTTTATCACTTTTTACCGTATCCAGTTTGATCTGGGTTTTCGGGGCTACTTTATGTTTGTTGCCTTTATCCATGTAGGTGATCACAGAATTGGTCTGGTTAAGAACCTCGGATCCGATGTTATCAAAGAACTGTTTATTATCTTTTTTGGTTTTTGTAATCGTTCCGTCAAGCTGATTGTAGGTCTGGAAACGGTAGTCATCTGTAATCTGTTCTTTTTCGATGGCTTTATTGATGATTTCACTGATATCAAAGTGAGATACCAATGTATCAAACTTAATAGCCTGGTCGGGCTGTTTTAGCCTTACATTATCGCCTTTTCCGGCAAAAGCATCTTCAAATACATATCCGTTATACAGAACAAGCTTTAGAAAGTTTTTATTGGCTGCCGGAACAAATTTCCCTTTTTCAGCCACTACAGATTGCTGGTTTTCGTAAGCATTGGCTTTTTTATGAACAAAAACACCTTCAATATTTTCACCGTTTTCCCCATAGATCTTGTCAAATTTTACCATATAACCTGGAATCTGATCAATAAACTGTCCCGGAGTAAAGTTGATAGCCGGTTTAGTCTGGGCAATATTGAAAAGCATGTTCTTGGCTTTCTTCTGAAAATCCGGAATAATATTGTTGGAAAAGAAAAACAACATGATGGCAAGTGCAGTTGAAATTCCAAGAAGAGGAGTCATTACTCGCGTTAAAGGAATCCCCGCAGCTTTCATCGCTGCAAGTTCGTAACGTTCTCCAAATTCACCAAACGACATTATACTCGCCAGAAGGATGGTAAGCGGGAGAACCATACTGATAACGTTTACCCCAAGATAAAAAAGAAGTTTAAGGATTTGCCAGTAGCTTAATCCTTTTCCCATAAACTGTCCCAACTGTACCCAGATAATGTTTACAATAAAAATGAAAAACAATACGCTGAATATAAAGAAAAACGGTCCAAAGAAGGTTTTTATAATGTATCGGTCTAGTATTTTTAACATGCGCCAAAATTAATCAAAAAGCCACAAAGTTTACTTGTGGCTTTTTATATTTTGTTATTTTTTTAACTTTAAAAGTAAATTTACATAGTTGCGAATTCACTTTCAGCTTTTTAAAGTTCTGTAACGATGTAGTTTTTAAACTTATTTTTGTCAAAAACAAACATATTAGGATCCAGCTCCTGGTTTTCTTTGTACTCTTTAATAGCAATTACAGCAACATCTTTGTTGTTTCCATGCTGTTCCAGTTTTACCATTTGTTTTTTCGCTGAATCTACAAAAAGGTACACATATTTTATTCCGTTCGCTTTTACCGGTGTCAGTTTAATAAAGTCTGCATTTACACCATTGACCATTTTCTTACCGTTATAAGTTACATTATAATCATTTCTATAGGTTGTAAGATAGTTGATAGGGGAGAACATGGTACTGCTTCCGTTCGGTTTAGCAATGGTTACTTCCATATCATCAGCGTTGATGTTGTAAATTTTATTACCATCGAAGATCTGCTCTGTATCCATGATCTTCAGTTTGTATTTCTCTCCTGCTACATAATAAATACCTGGTTCTGTTTTTGTCACCTGTCCGTTAAGACCGCTCCCAAAAGAAAATTTGAAGTAAGAATTCTTTTTAGAATTGTAGTTGGCTGTAATATCATCCAATATCTTTTTAGCTTTAGCATCAATCTTCTGAGCGTTGGCCATACCTACTGCACCTACAACAAAACTTCCTAATATAACTTTTGAAATAATATTTTTCATTTTCTTAATTTAATAATCGTTAGATTTTCTTTAACTTTAGGGTTAAAACTCTTCATTTTTCCTTTAACTACGCAGATCTTCCAAAAACTGTTCCAAAAACCATCTTTTAAAACCAGATACATTACAGATCATATTCTTTATCTTTTCTCCGGCCTTTCAATATATTGATCAAATTTTTCAGGGAGAATATTGGTCACCGTTAATTTATTAGAAGTAATGGTAGGTTCAATTTTAATTACTTTAGTATTTTCATTAATCTCAACCGGATGTTTACTTCTCATGTTCACCATA
>CBFQYI010000423.1:0-4246 GCA_965720825.1 uncultured Chryseobacterium sp.
TCACCGTTTACTTTTCCTAAAACGTCAGGATTCTTACCAAAAACCTTGTCGATACTATCGGGGTTCACCAGGAAAGCCAAAAGCGCTAAGGCTATTACTCCCATTAAAAGCCAAGGCTTACTCCTAATCTGTCCTAAAATTGCCATTTTATAAATTATAGTTTTTTATCAGTTTGCGAAAATACACATTTTTAAGAAATTACAGAAACAGAACTGCTTAATTTTGATTTTTAATGCAAAGATTATCTAAAAAAGGAAATTTTGACCGTATTTTTAAGTAAAAAACAAATGGCATAAGTATTGTGCATTTTTAAAACATTATAATATACCGCACGTTTTCAGAGTATATTATAAAAAATCCCTTTAACGATAAAAAACGAAAATGACAATTTGTCATTCGATTGACTATGACAGAATTTGAAGATATTAGTTTAGAAGAAATGATCAGTGACGGATTTGATATCGTAACTGAAGAAATCAATCTTTCCGACTTCGCAGAGACTGATAAAAATTCCGAACAGAAAATATTCCCTATACTTCCCGTAAGAAATATGGTTATGTTCCCCAATGTGGTAATTCCTATTACTGCAGGGAGAAAAACCTCTATACAGCTTCTTGAAGAGGCACAGAAGAACGGAGATTTTATTGGAATTGTAAGCCAGAAAAATTCGGATCTGGAACAACCTTCCGAAAAAGATATATATACTACCGGTACACTGGCAAAGATCATTAAGATCATTAAGCTTCCGGAAGGCAATATTACAGCTATTACCAAAGGATTCCACAGGTTTAAGATTAAAAAAATCATTGATAACCAGCCTTATTTCAAAGCTGAAATATCTAAATTAAAAGATACACGACCTAAAGATCAGGAAGAGTATGAAGCACTATTGGAGAATATCAAAGATCTCGCTTTAAAGATCATTGAACTTGATCCTAATATTCCTAATGCAGCCAACTTTGCGATCAAAAATATTAACAATAATGATGATCTTCTGAATTTCATCTGTACAAATGCTAATTTCTCATCCATTGCAAAACAAAAACTTCTTGAAGAGAAAAGCCTGATGATCAGAGCCAATCAATGCTATGAGATGATGCATGAAGATTTCAGAAAACTGGAACTGAGAAATCAGATTCATCAGAAAACCTCAAAGGATCTTGATAAGCAGCAGAGAGAATATTTTCTGAACCAGCAGATCAGAACCATTCAGGAAGAACTGGGCGGCGGACCTGAAAGTGATGTTGAAGATCTTATTGCTAAGGCTAAAACAAAGAAATGGAGCCAGGAGGTAGAAGACCATTTCCAAAAGGAAATCGGCAGACTTCAACGTCAGAATCCCAATTCTCCCGACTATAATGTACAGAGAAACTACCTGGATTTCTTTACAGATCTACCTTGGGAAACCTATACAAAAGATATTTTTGATATTGCAAAGGCTGAAAAAGTACTTGACAAAGCACATTTCGGTCTGGAAGATATCAAGAAAAGAATTCTGGAGCACATGGCTGTTTTGAAATTAAAAAACAACATGAAGTCTCCTATTCTGCTATTGGTAGGGCCTCCAGGGGTGGGTAAAACTTCTTTAGGAAAATCTATTGCTGATGCTTTAGGAAGAAAATATGTAAGATTATCACTAGGAGGTCTTCATGACGAGAGTGAAATCCGCGGACATAGAAAAACGTATATCGGTGCTATGGCAGGAAGAATTTTACAGTCTATCAAAAAATCCGGAACTTCAAATCCGGTAATTGTTCTGGATGAGATTGATAAAATCGGGCAAGGTCTTCACGGGGATCCAAGCTCAGCACTCTTAGAAGTTCTTGATCCTGAACAAAATAAGTCTTTTTATGACAATTTTCTGGAGATGGGCTATGACCTTTCGAAGGTAATGTTTATTGCTACGGCTAACTCTCTTTCAACCATACAGACTCCTCTTTTAGACAGAACGGAAATTATTCAGATTGCCGGTTATACTTTGGAGGAAAAAATCGAGATTGCCAAAAGACATTTAATCAAGAAACAACAGGAGGAAAATGGTCTGGATGCGAAATCATTCAAACTTGGAAATGCAGAACTTAAACATATTATAGAAGCTCACACTTCAGAAAGCGGCGTAAGAAGTCTTGAAAAAAGAATTGCAGCCATTGCAAGATGGGTAGCACTACAGACCGCTTTGGTAAAGGAGTATGATCCAAAAATCTCAGTAGAAAAAGTAGATGAAATTCTTGGAGTTCCAAGACCTAAAAGCTTATCTGAAATCACTGGTGTTCCGGGTGTGGTAACAGGTCTTGCATGGACAAGTGTAGGAGGAGATATCCTTTATATTGAAAGTATCTTAAGCAATGGGAAAGGGGCATTAACGATGACCGGAAATCTGGGAACGGTAATGAAAGAATCTGCGACTATTGCTTTGGAATATATTAAAGCTAAGCATGATGAACTGGGCATTCCTCAGGAAGATATTGAAAAGAAAAACATCCACGTACACGTTCCTGAAGGCGCAACGCCAAAAGACGGACCATCTGCTGGTATTGCGATGCTGACATCAATGGTTTCTTCATTTAAAAACAAGAAAGTAAAACCTCACCTTGCCATGACAGGAGAAATTACCTTAAGAGGGAAAGTACTACCTGTAGGCGGAATCAAAGAAAAGCTTCTTGCCGCAACAAGAGCAGGAATCAAAGATGTTATTCTTTGTGAGGCCAACAGAAAAGATGTGGAGGAAATCAAAAAAGATTATCTGAAAAATCTGAGAGTACATTACGTCAACAGAATGGAAGAAGTCATTGACATCGCCATTGAAGAATAAAACAACTTATAACATATTAACTTCTCAATAAAGAAACACGTTCTGATATTCAGGGCGTGTTTCTGTTTTAGGTAAAAAAATTACAATCAACCTGACTGGGTGGAATAAAATTTGATACAATCCAAGAGAATCCTGAAGGTTTGAATAAAAAATTTTTCAATTTGGAAGGGTTTTCTTATTTTTATTCCACACCGCATATTTTTAGATTATGAATTTTCTTAGACTTCCTTTCCTTGTCAAGCTTACGCTTGTGGTGGTTTCCATCATTGGACTTGGCTATCTTCTGGCATTGGGACAGAGTATTTTAGCTCCGTTTTTACTGGCATTCCTTATGGCAATGCTGTTTCTGCCTGCAGCTACTTTTATGGAAAGAAGACTAAGATTTCCAAGGTCTATATCGACCATGACTTCAGTATTCATTATGCTGATGATTTTAGGCGGTATTATTTATTTCTTTACCAATCAGCTGTCTGATTTCAGCAAGGATCTTCCACATCTCAAGGAGCAGTTTACCACTGTTTTTAACAGCCTTCAGCATTGGGTTTCCAAAACATTTAATGTGAAAGTGGATGAACAGGTGGATTACATTAACCAAGGATTAACTAAACTTCTGTCTTCTTCAGGAGTAATTTTAGGATTTACATTTGGAATTTTTTCAACGGGATTTGGCTTCATTATATTTTTCACCCTGTTTTTTATCTTTATTTTAAATTACAGAAGACTTTTAAATAATTTTATCGTTACTGTTTTCAACGAAAGACATAAAGCGAGTGTACAGGAAGCTGTGAACGAGATTCGGATCATGACTAAGAAATACATCTTTGGGCTTTTCCTTCAGGTGATTATCGTATCTGTTCTTACTTCCACGCTCCTTACCATTCTGGGAGTAAAATATGCTATCCTTTTAGGAGTTCTCACAGGACTATTAAACGTTATTCCGTATCTGGGAATTTTTATTTCTCTTCTCATTTCCTGTTTTATAGCGTTTGCCACTTCTACGCCTTCAACGTGTATTTATGTTGCTTTGGGGTATATTGCCATTCATGCTGTAGACGGAAATATTGTCCTGCCATTTGTAGTGGGCTCTAAAGTTAAGATCAACGCTTTATTTTCTTTTATTGGAATCCTTTTAGGAGAACATCTTTGGGGAATTGCAGGAATGTTCCTGTGCATTCCGGCGATTGCGATTATAAAAATTATCTGTGAAAGAGTAGACGATCTAAAACCTTGGGGAAGATTACTCGGAGAAGAGCCCAAACCTCACAAGAAGAAAAAAAGCTACAAAATTTCCAAAAATATTACGTTGAAGGAAATGGATTAGAATATGAGTGATGGGGTAATAATTGACCTACTCCTAACTTTGAATGCTTACATATTAAACTTTAAATAAAAAGACTGCCTTTTTAGAGACAGTCTTTTTTTATTGTTATGGCG
>CBFQYI010000424.1:0-4232 GCA_965720825.1 uncultured Chryseobacterium sp.
ATGAAAAAAATACTTCTCTTCTTATTCCTGGGTGCTGTAGGTTTTACTGCTTATAGCTGTGATAATAGTGATGATGTTGTGGTACAAGGTCAGGATAATGATACGTATTCAACAGCTTATGATATTATTCCGAAATTTAATAAACAAGATAGCTATACATATCATTTTGATGATGCATTTAAAAGTCCATTACTTGAATCAGATGTAGTTCTTATTTATTTACAAACAGGTCTTACAAATAATAATTCTCCAATTTGGAAATTGCTTACCTATACAGAATACCCTAATAACGGTGCTGATAAAGTTGAATACTCATATGACTTTAGTAAGTTTGACATAGGAATTGATGTGAGATCAACTACTGGAGTAAACCTTGATAATAATCCAGTATATTACACGAACAAAAAATTCAGAGTAGTAATTGTTCCTGCAAAGACAGGTACCTCTAAAAGTGCTGTTGCCAACGCAGTTGATTATTCAGACTACAATAGTGTAATTAAGTATTACAATATTGACGAATCTAAAATCAAGACTAAGTAATTTAGAAATATCTTTTCAGTTTTTTATAATTAAAAAAGCCTCGGAAGAAATTCTTCCGGGGCTTTTGATTTTTTATAATAATTGGTTAGCAGCCTCCTCTAAAACCACATGGTAAATCTGGGTCTGGCGTAGTAACTCTAGGTGGTACTACATGAGAAGGATCAAATGGTTTTTTTATTACTTTAATACCAGCAAGAGACATTCTGAATTTGCTTTGGAATACCTGGTCAGAAATTTCTGGTAAAAAATATATTAATAAAGCATTTTTATTTTCAAGAGTTGAAAAATTGAAAATAAATGTTTTTTGTTGATTATAAGGTTTATATGGTATTTCAGCCTTTTGTCTTTTGTAATAATTTGCAGAAATGAAACTATTTCCTACTAAAGGTCTTGAAGCACATGGATCAGCTCCTGGAATTTCTGAAGAATCTTTTAATTCTAATGCCACTGTTGGAAATGCCTGGCTCTTGTCAATCTTATAAGATTCCTTTTCATCACTGTGATATTGAGCATTTTTTAGTTCAAATATATAATCAATTATGTATGTTTTTAATACAATCTCATAAGTTGCATTAGCTTCAAACGGAAAATCTATTGCAATTGCAGATGATGTTGGATCATTAGTTATTCTACTTTGCCCATATGTATTTAAAACTGTTTTAGGACGATTTTCCGAATTGAACCTTATCCCTTTCCAAAGAAATCCATCCGTTCTTGGCATTCCATACCCTCTAATTGTATATCCAAAAAATATAAGAGGATTAGGCCCAAATGCAGCAGTTGAAGTATAAATATTGTCTATGCTATATCCTGCTTCAAATGAACATCCTCCTCCAGACGGTTGACCAAGAGGTTTGTTTAAATCCAAATCCATTAATAAAGCTTCGCCTACATTTAAGGATGAAATTCTATTTGATATTAGTGGTAGATTTTCTTTTAAGTTTAAATTTTGTTGTTCGTTTTCTGTGTAGAGCATATCGTTACTGCTTGCACAGCCAATGAAAAATAGAGAAGAAATGACGAATAGTGTTTTTTTCATAAAATTATAATTTCATCGCAAAGATAAAACTTTATAAAAAATACACTAATTGGTGAAATGTTATAAAAATAGAATGTTCTATTAATTTCAGTAATTAAAAAGCTCCAAAAAAATATATTTCTTGGAGCTTTTTATTATATCTTTTGGAAAATTAATTATCATTGTCATCCAGAAGATGTCCAAAGAAATCTTTTTTTGTTTGCAGATATCCTTTGCTTATTTCATTCGCAGGAATCTGTAGTGGTACCCTTGAATTAAGGTGAATATTGCTGTCTACAACATATTTTACCTTTTCAGGATTATTGGTAAGAAGGTTGATATCTTTTACATCCAATAGATTAAGAATTTCAATGGCTACGCCAAAGTTTCTGTCATCTGCAGGAAGTCCCAGTTCAAGATTAGCCTGTACTGTGTCCAGACCTTTTTCCTGTAGGGAGTATGCCTTCAGTTTATTGATGATCCCGATGTTTCTTCCTTCCTGGCGAAGGTAGATGATAATTCCACCGTTTTCATGGATATATTTCATTGCAGCATCCAATTGTTGGCCGCATTCACATTTTTTTGAATGGAAAACTTCTCCGGTAATACATTCCGAATGGAAACGAACATTAACTGGTTTTGAGAAATCTGTATTTTCAGCAACAATGGCCATATGCGGCATCCAGTCGTTTTCGTTTTCGGAGAAAGCTATCATTCGGAAAGTGCCGTGCTCTGTGGGAACATTGGCTTCCGCCTGAATTTTAATCATTGATAGTTCAATTAGTTTTTAACTTCCTGGCAAAGTATCTTCAATAACAGAAATATTGGTTTTTAAACGCACCAGATATCTGTTAAGAACTTCATCGTCGTCTCTGTCAAGATTTTGCCTTAGCTTTTGAATTTTTTTGTATGATTTTTCGAAGCTTTTAAGGGCTCTGCCTTTTCCCGCAGAATTGCTGGCATCAATAGCATATAAATAATTCTGAAGACTGTATTTCAAGCTGGTGATCTCATCATTTAATCCGTTATTTTTAAACTTGGGAAAAGTAGAGATCATGTTTGAAATTTCAGAAGCATTTACATTCTGTTTGATATTGATATTGAAATTCTTCTTTGAGCTTCTGTCTGAATCAGACCCTTTAGCATCACTATAAAAATTATTTGACAACGGAGAAAGATTAAGCTTTTCCGTTGCGCAGGAAGATGTTAATATGATAAGTACTCCAAAGAAAAATAGTCGTTTCATTTCTGTTGCCCTTTTTGATAAAGGATTGGGTTAAGACTTTCATCGTTGTACATTTTCATTTGTTTGTACACTTTCATCTTAACGTTACCGTTCTCAATATCAGTAAGCAACTGATTTATAGAAGTTGATAGGTCTTCTTTCTGAGTAAGCAGAACGTCCAGTTTAGCCTGGCAGTTATTTCTGTGTTCCTCAGAAGCGGATTCTCTATTAGCTTCTAACGACATATGATAAACCTTTAATGCAAGAATTGATAGCCTGTCTACTGCCCAAGCGGGAGTTTCTGTATTTATTTTTGCTTCAGGTTTAGGAGTTATATTTTCAAACTTATTAAGAAACCAGCCGTCAATATATTCTACCAGATCAGTTCTTTTCTGATTGGAGGCGTCTATTGTTCTCTTCAGTTGAAGAGCTTCTGCCGGATCAATATTTTCATCTCTAATTATATCTTCCAAATGCCATTGAACGGTATCAATCCAGTTCTTTGCATACAAAATCCGTTCCAAACTATCTTTTTCGAACGGGTTATTAATTAGAGTGTTAACGTCATCAGACACGTGATAGTCTTCAATAGCTTGATTGAAGACCTTCCATGCAGTCTCAGTAAATTTCATTAATTCTAAGGAATTTTAGTTACTTGAAGAATTATTATTGTTATTCGAAGAAGATTTATTTTCAGAACCTGGTTTGTCTTCTTCTTTCACTGCATCTTTAAATTCCTTGATTCCAGAACCTACTCCTCTCATTAATTCCGGAATTTTCTTTCCTCCAAAAAGTAATACCAAAAGTATTGCTACGATAAGGATGTGCTGCCAAGATAAGGCAAGTATTGTTAGTGTATTCATCTCTTAAAATTTTTGCAAAGTTACACTTTTTTTAATATGAAATCCAACCTAATGGATCAACTGGTGTACTTCCGTTCCATACTTGGAAATCAAGTGTATAGGCGCCATCAAAATCCTGAGCTATTGTACCTACCGGAGTTCCTGATGAAACCTGCTGTCCTTTGGAAACGCTTACATTTCCTAAGTTGGAATAAATGGTAAAATAACTTCCGTGTTTGATGATTACAGTCTTTGTTCCGTCATTGTTGGCGAGAACTGAAGATACTGATCCCGGGAATACAGATTTTGCACGCGTACCTGAAGGGACGGAAATTTTAATCCCGTTATTTTCTTCAGTAATATTTTTGAAAACCGGGTGTGGTTGTCTTCCGAAACGGTGAGTGATTTGTCCGGCTCTGTCTGCAGGATAACCAAGTCTTCCTCTGCTATCTGCAAAGCTGTTCCCAGTAGCGGTGGAAACTCCGTAGCTTGTCATAGCCTTTGTTTCGGCTGCTTTCTTATCTTCTTCTTTTCTTTTCGTAAGGGCTGCTTCTGCTGCTCTTGCTGCTGCCAGTTTATCTGCCGCTTCTTTAGCTCTTGCATTTGC